>JAOAIL010000002.1:0-120480 GCA_026414725.1 bacterium | reverse complement strand
ATAAAACAGGAAAATATAATGATAGTAAGGAAATAGATAGAGGCAGGAATGAGAAAAAAAATATTAACTATTGAAAGAAAGGGAAGCAAAACAAGATATAATACAAACAGAGAAGGAATAATAAAAAGATATGAATATATCCCTGTCTTTTTTACATTTTTTATTTTGGGTCTTACATAGCCATAACGGAATACCTGAATGAATAAACTTCTCGGCGTACTTCGTCTTCTGTGATATATATATAACTCTGGACAGTATGCAAGTTTTTTCTCTTTTCTGATAAGTTCATTAAAAAATACAGGGTCTTCTCCGGGCCAGAAGGCGGGATTAAACTCTATATCTTCAAAGACACTTTTTTTGCAGAATATATTGGCTGAACTTAATTCTCTTTCGTCAGAATTAAGGTTAAGTTTGCCTTTTCTATATCTATTTCTTATGGAGGCACCTCCCAGAATACTTGATAGAACAACACCTGAAGCATATCCAAAAGGAGTATCATCCATAGGGGTCAGTTGAGGTCCCCCAACCAGGTCTATTTCTGGATATTTTTCAAAAAACTCTTCAGCTTTCTTCAGCCAGTCCTTTTCTACTATAGCATCATCGTCTACAAAGGCAATATATTTTCCTTTAGATTCTTTTACTCCATCATTCCTGTTTTGCGAAGTATTTGCTCCTTTTTTTACTATGATTTCATATCTATCTTCAGGATAATCCTGATTTTTAAGATATTGTATCACTTCTGGATTTCGTTCAGGAGCAACAGCAACAACTACAGAAAATTTTATATCGTCCATACGCTAAAAATCCATTCTTATTCTTATTATATCTTTTAAAAATCTTAAAGGGTCTTTTAAAACATTTACCTTACTTTCAGGAGAGTTTAACCACTCTACAGGTATCTCTTTTACCTGATATCCCCTTTTTATTGCTTTATAGAGAACCTCAACATCAAAAGCAAATCCACTGACTTTCAGTTCATTAAACAACTTTTTCCCACACGCATTTTTAAACATTTTAAACCCACATTGAGTATCTGCAAACTTATTTGAAATTATGATTTTTATTATATAACCTCCTAAAATTCCTATAAGTCGTCTTATAATGTTCTGTTTTATCTTTACTTTTGCTCCTGCTATTCCCCTTGACCCTATGGCAATATCATATCCATTATCTATTGCCTGTTTTAACTTAACAAATTCTTGAATGGGAGTAGAAAGATCTGCATCTGTGAATAGAATTATCTTTCCTTCTGCTGACAGAACACCTGTTTTTACTGCAGCCCCCTTACCTTTATTTTTGAGATGGCATCTTAATTTTACTTCCGGATGTTCTATGGAAAATTGTTTTACAACATTTACAGTACCATCTTTACTCCCATCATCCACTACGATAATTTCAAAATTCAAACCAAGATTTCTAAAATAAGTATGTACTTCTTTGAGCGTATTACCAAGGCGTCTTTCCTCATTATATGCAGGGATTACTATTGAGATATCCATTTTTTCCATATTGTCCATAAATAAAGTTTTATATAAGGCAATGTTTTTGATAATTTAAACTTTGACTGTCCTTTTTTCCTGCCATACCAGATAGTTGGCACATCGCATATTTTGTAACCATTGATAAAAAACTTTACACACGCTTCCATTGAAATAGCAAATCCCTTTTCCTTTAAATCAAGGGTAAGCAGAATATCCTTTCTGTACAATTTGAAGGCATTGGCTACATCTCTTGTAGGAATTCCTGTGAGAAAGTGAAGTGTTATTCCAACAAACCTTGAAAAAAATCCCTGAATTATTGGGCCTCCTACTCTCTTACCTCCTCTTACATATCTTGAACCACATACCAGGTCATATCCTTCTTTTGCTTTTTCAAGCATTAAAGGGATTGTTAGTGGAGCATCACATCTATCTGCCATAACAGGTAAGACAAACTCTCCATGTGCTTCCCGAAAACCTTGCTTTAATGTATTGGCAAATCCAGGTTGTCCTTTATTATCTATAAGTTTTATAAAATGATATTGTTTCTTTAGGTGTTCTACTATAGATTTAGTGTTATCTTGAGAATGGTCATTGACCACAATAATTTCTGTGTTTTCAGGAGAGATGTAAGATATAAGTTCTTTTATTGTTTCTTCTATATTGTCTTCCTCATTTCTTGCGGGTATTATAATACTGAGAAATATATCCATATTATACAAGTTTTTTCTCTTTCAATTCCTGAGATGCTTTTTCAAATTTATCCACTGCTTTTACTTTTTTTGACCAATTTATAAGTTTTTTCATCCCGTTTTCAAAAGATACCTCTGGTTTAAAACCAATCATTGTTTTTATCTTTGTAATATCTGCATAACAGTGTCTAACATCCCCTTTTCTAAATGTATATGTTATATCAGGATTGACTTTATTTTTTTTGTTTAATAGGTTTATCAATGTTTCTGCTACTCCGAGAATACTTACTGGTTTACCTGAGCCAACATTAAATACCTGATAGTTTGCTTTTTCTCTTTCTATTGAGAGTATGCATGCATTTACAATATCTCCTACCCATATAAAGTCCCTCGTCTGTAGTCCATCTTCATATATAACAGGTGGATTGTTATTTTTTATTCTACTCAGGAATATAGCTGCTACTCCTGTATATGGATTAGAAAGTGATTGTCTGGGGCCATATACATTAAAGAATCTTAAAGCAACTACTGGAATTCCATATGTTTTTCCAATAAGAAGGGACATTTCTTCCTGTTCTTTTTTTGTTATAGCATATATGGAATTAGAAGTCAGAGGTGTTTCCTCTGTGGTTGGAATAGGATTAATTATTCCTTTACAATTAGGACATATTGGTTCCCAGTTAGATATCTCTATGTTTCCGAAATTACGAAGAGGCGGTTTTACTTTTCCGCACTTTTTACATTCATAAAGACCTTCACCATAGATACTCATAGATGAAGCAACAAGTAATTTTTTAACATTATGTTTTTCGTTAACGAGGATATCAAGTAAGTTTGCAGTTCCCTGTATATTGGATTCTACATATTTAGAAATCTGATACTGTGATTGACCTACTCCTACTGCTGCAGCAAAATGAACTATGATATCCGATTCTATTACCACTTCTTTTAATTGCTTTCTATTTCGTACATCTCCACGTACAAATTTTGCTTTGATATTATAATATTCAGGAAGTCCATCTGGATGAACCTGTGGCTCAAGATTGTCAAAAACAGTGATTTTATATTTCCTTTTTATTAATTCATCTACCAAATGACTTCCAATAAAGCCAGCACCTCCTGTCACTAATATTTTTTTCATCTGGTGTTTCCTTTCAGTTTACCTTTAAAATAATCAAATGTTCTCTTTAGTCCATCTTCTAAAGATATTAATGGTTCCCATTGCAAGAGCTCTTTTGCTTTTGATATGTCAGGTCTTCTCTGTTTTGGATCATCCTCAAGTGGTGATAGAAATTCAATAACGGTCTTTATACCTGCTATTTTTTGAATAATTTCTGTAAGTTCCAGAACTGTGAATTCAACGGGATTTCCAAGATTTACAGGAAAATGATAATCTACTTCCATCATTCTTACAATACCTTCTATCAGATCACTAATATAACAGAAACTTCTGGTTTGTTTGCCATCACCATATATAGTTAATGGCTTTCCTTTTAATATCTGTCCGATAAAATTTGGTATCACTCTTCCATCATCAATCCGCATTCTTTCTCCATAGGTATTGAATATCCTGATTATACGGGTATCTAATCCATATTTTCTATGATATGCCATAACAAGAGATTCTCCATACCGCTTTCCCTCGTCATATACAGAACGAGGTCCAATAGGATTTACATTGCCCCAGTATGTTTCTGATTGAGGTGAAATAGTTGGATCTCCATATATCTCAGATGTTGAAGAAAATAAAAACTTTGCTCCACTTATTTTTGCAATCTCAAGCATTTTTTCAGTTCCGATAGAGTTCACCTTCAATGTTTCTATTGATAGTTTTAAGTAATCAGGAGGAGATGCAGGACTTGCTAAATGAAATACCATATCAAATTTTTGTTTAAGTGAGTTTATTTCAAAGGTGATCAAATCTTCCTGTATGAATTTAAATAGAGGTGAAGAAAGAAGATGTTGTATATTATTTACAGAGCCAGTACATAGATTATCAATGCACCATATTGTATATTCCCTTTCAATATAATACTCACAGAGATGACTTCCGATAAAGCCAGCACCTCCTGATATAAGAATTTTCTTTTTCATTTAATTTCTACCTATTCCTTTATAAATGAAACCTAATTTTTTTAATTTCTCTCTATTAAGAAAATTTCTTCCATCAATGAGATAAGGGGTTTTCATTGAGATTTTTATTTGTTCATAATCAAGATTTTTAAACTCATTCCATTCTGTAAGAAGTATAACTAAAGAAGAGTCCTTCACACATCCATAAGGTGTTTGGTGGTATACAATATCAGGGAATATCTTTTTCATATTCTCCATTGCCTTTGGGTCATAACATCTAATAATGGCTCCTTCTTTTAATAAAGTGGATATTATTTCTATAGATGGGGATTCTCTTATATCATCTGTATCTGGTTTGAATGATAATCCCAGTATAGCAATCTCTTTACCTTTTAAATTCCATAAAAGTTCTTTTGCTTTTTTGACTATTAACATTCGTTGTTCTTTATTTATCTTCTGTACTTCTTTTAAAAGATTAAATTGATAGCCAATCTCTTCTGCAAGTTTAATAAAGGCAGCAACATCTTTAGGGAAACAACTTCCACCCCATCCAATACCTGCTTTTAAAAAGTCCTTCCCTATCCTTTTATCATACCCCATCCCTTCTGCTACTTTTTCAACATCTGCCCCTACTCTTTCACATATTTGAGATATCGCATTAATATATGAAATTTTTAATGCAAGGAAAGAGTTAGAGGCATGTTTTATAAGTTCAGCGCTTTTTACATCAGTAAATACAATAGGTGCTTTTATATGAGTATAAATCTCTTCAAAAATTTCTTTTGCACGTTCACTCTCTACTCCTATGATAATTCTATCGGGTTCAAGGAAATCCTTAATAGCACTACCTTCTCTTAAAAATTCAGGATTAGCAGCAACATCAAACTCAATGCCGGTAGGAGACATGAGTTCAAGAGTCCTTTTTACCCACTCTCCTGTAAGAACAGGTACAGTACTTTTTTCAACAATCAATCTATAAATGTTATCTTTAGAGATTTTTTTTATTTTAGTGAGTGCTTTTGCGATTTCAATAGTAACATTTTCCACATACGAAAGGTCCGCTCCACCATCAGGTGTTGAAGGAGTTCCAACTGCAATAAAAATTACTTCACTTTTTTCAGTGAGTTCTGCTACAGAACCAGTTAGTGTTAATCTTCCATTTTTTAGAGTTTCTTTTACAATATCCTCAAGTCCTGGTTCATAAAAAGGAATGTCAAAGTTTTTAATTCTCTTTATTTTTTCTATATCATTGTCTGCACATATAACATTATGGCTAATTTTAGCAAAACAGGCAGCAGTTACAAGCCCTACATGTCCTGCCCCTATTACTCCTATGCTTCTCATTTTATATCTACCCTCTCTTTATTATCCTTCTCTTTTTGAGGAAGAGGATAATTGTGAAGGTTTATTTATTAATCGCTTTTATCAGTTCTATATTTTCTTGTGCCCATCCAATTAAATTTTTTATCCCTTCCTTTACTGATATTCTTGGTTGCCAGTGTACATGTTTTATCAGTTTTGTATTATCACTTATGAAAATTTTCTGATCACCAGGTCGCCAAGAGAAAAACTTATAATCAATATCTTTTCGTAGTTCTTTTGATAAGAACTCTATAAGTTCAAGAAGTGAAAAAGTATTTTTTATCCCTCCGCCTATGTTATATATCTCACCTTTTGTCTTTTCTATATTATTTATTGCAAGCAGATATGCATTTATAAGGTCTCTTATTTCAAGCAGGTCCCTTACCTGTTTCCCATCTCCATAAAGGTTTATTTTTTTATTTAATAAACTTTTTATAACAAAGTGTGCTACCCATCCCTGGTCTTCATTTCCATACTGGTGAGCACCATATATACATGATTGTCTGAACACAATTGTTTTAAGTCCATAGATTCTGTAATAGTCCCTTACATACTGGTCCGCAGTTCCTTTAGAACATCCATAAGGGGAGTGAAAATCAAGGTTTTCGTTCTCTGAAATACCTTTTAGATTTCCAGTAAAAGAATATCTTGTTTTGCATTCTTTCAATTTGATATGTAAAAGTTCACCATATACCTTATTTGTGGAAGCAAATATGAGTATCGCATCAGGAGATTGTTTCCTAATTGCTTCAAGGAGATAAAGAGTACCAGTTGCATTTATTTCAAAGTCCTCTACTGGCTCTTTTACTGAACTTGTAACTGCTACCTGAGCAGCAAGATGATATACTTCATTGCATTTTTTAACTACCTCTTTTATCTTTTTATAATCCCTGATATCGCCTTTTATAAATTGCATATTTTTATATTTCAGGGATTTAAGCCATTCAAGGTTATATTCAACTCCATTTCTTGAAAGGTTATCATATATAACTACAAAATTATCTGTATTTGCTAAAAGATGATTTGCTAAATTAACTCCTATAAATCCTGCTCCACCAGTTATAAGAACCTTTTTCTTCATTTTTTTATAAAATGGTAAACCTCAATAAAATAATATTCTTTTTTCTCTTGTCCTTTTAAAACATCAAGAAAAGAATAGTTTTTTATTAATTTCATCTCTTTTATTTTAACAGATTTTCTCTGTACAAAGAAGTTTTTTATATCTTCATCCCAGTTCTGCTCTTGGCGATTATATTTTAAAATAACCCAGAAGCCGTTATATATTTTATAGATTTTTTCTAACTCATCAGCATTATGTATATCTTTAATTGGTAAATGTCCTTTATAATACCAGTCCCATGGACTATATGGTTCAAAAAATTCAGTAAATCTTGTTTCGCGTCCTTCATTCATTATAATTACTTCGCCTATAGTTTCTTCTCTTGTAATGGTTTCAGTTATCTTCTTATAAGGAATTAATTTGCTTACATCGTGATATTGTAAACTATTGTTGGTGTAATAGTAATAGAGAGAGGGCATTAAGCATAGAAGAAGGAAAAAAGAAAAAAGTATTTTCACTTTTGCTTTTTTAAGACATTCTACTCCGGAAGCAACAATAATAAAGAAAAATGGTTGAAGATGGATAAGATTTTGCGGAATGGTTGCTTTCACAGAGAAGATTAAAATGATTCCGAGTATAATAACAATGGAAGAGAATTTCTGAAGAATATTTTTCTCTTTTCTGAGTCCTATTATAAAAAATATAAAAAATAATAAAATACCTGGTATGACAAACTTAAAATTTAATGGTGATAATGTCTCTCCAAAAAGAAAGTAGAAGAATGTATAGACAATTCTGAGAAAAGGATTTAATATACTGTGAGGGGCTGTTTTTACAAAGGCAATCTGTGAAACTAAAGGTCCTGATAGATAAGGAAGATAAAATAAAAAGATAATAACATATGGAATAATAAACTTTCTAAAAGAAATCTCCTTTCTATAAAGCAATAGAATAATTACCTGTGCTGCTATAATGAGCATTCCATAGTTATGGAGATAAAGAGTAATAATAGAAGATAGTATCCACCATGTAGCATACACATTTTTATTTGTCTTTTTATACCGGATAAATGTAAAAATGGAAAGAAGCGAAAAAAATGTAAGAGTACTGTACGATTTAACTATTTGGGACCATAGGACTTGTGCTGGTGAAAAGATAAAAAGAGAAAGTGGAAGTAAGTAATTTTTTATATCTACTTCTTTCAAAAGTTTATAAAAAATGATTATAGCAAATGCTCCAAAAAGAAAAGGCATAAATCTTAATCCAAACTCGCTATTAGTGAAATGAAATATAATCCTTATAACAGAATAGAATAATGGTGGATGGGCATCATTTTTTATAATCCACCTTATCATATCAGAAAATTCAGGAATTTTACTTAGAGATATTGCTAAAAACTCATCACACCAGAAACTCTTGCAAGATAAACAATATACTCTTAAAATTATTCCAGTTATAATAAGTATATATAACTTCAATGACATTATTTTTTCTGCTGCTTTCTTACAAATTTTTATATTTTTTTCCATAAGTTTATTATACTGATATTTTTTAATTTACTTTTTTTATTAAAAGAAGAAAAGTCATTAATTCTTTTATTTTTCAATAATTTAAAATTAGTAAATAACATTAAAATCAAAGATTTTTCGCTAAAATGGAATACCTGAGCAGGGATATGGAGTAATGACCTGCTTTTTCCTGTAAATGAAAGGATATTGGCAAGAAAAAACAGATATGGTGGATGATAAGGTGTTTTGATTATTAAGTATCCACCAGGTTTCAGAAGTTTAACACAGGTATTTACATAAAATACAGGGTCTTTCAGGTGGGCTATAGCATCAAACATTGTAATTACATCAAAGGAATGTTCAGGTAAATTTAATTCTGGCAGGGGTTTATCATAAACAATATAGCCCTTGCTTCTACAATAATTTATAGCAAAAGGTGCAATATCCTGTCCATATACATCCCATCCTTTCTCTTTTGCAACTTCAAGTAATATGCCAGTGCCACAACCTACATCTAATAGTTTTCCTTTTTTATCAATGTACTTTTCAATCAGTGTAAATAATTTTTCTATATATTGTTTTCGCTCCTTGTAATATCTGATATACCACTGTTGAAAGTATTTTTCACTATATATAATCTCTGGGGTCTCGGGTGCAGGATGGAGAAATGCAACACTACAATCTTTACATCTATATACCTTATACTGTTTTTCTTTCCATATCAACCGTCCCTGATTTTTACACAGCGGACATATTATCATTGGAAAAACCTGTATTTAACCAACACCCATATAGCAACTAAACCATCATACCATCTTATCTTTTTCCCTTCTTTTATCTTTCTGGGTTTATAAGTTATTGGGACCTCATATATTTTATACCCACTTTTCAATACCTTCGCTGTTACTTCAGGACAGAATTCAAAACCCTTGCATTTCAGATTTATTCTTTTTATTATCTCTGTTCTGAACATCTTATAGCATGTAGGTTCATCGGTTATATTAGATCTGTATAAAAAATTTGTAAGGAGAGAAAGTAAACGACCTCCTAAATAGAAAGACAGAGATGATTTTTCTCCCTTACCGAGAACTCTTGAACCATAAATAACATCTGCTCTTTTCTCTTCCATTACCTTTAACATTTTTATCCAATCCATAGGATTATATTCTAAGTCCGCATCCTGTATTACTACAATATCTCCTGTTATATTTTTTAACCCTTCTTTTATAGCAGAACCTTTGCCTTCATTTTTTTCTTTAAAAATAATTTTGAGATGTTCCCTATCTTTATTTAGTTTATTATCAGGGTAAAGAGAATCTTGAGAAAATCGTTGTAAGATTTCTCTCGTTCCGTCAGTACTACCATCATCAACAACTATTATCTCTTTTTCTACAGGAACTTCCTCTACCTTCTTTATTATTTCAAGGATGGTAAATCTTTCATTATAGACCGGAATTATTACTGATAATTTCATTTTATTCAGAGGCTATTCCAGATTTCTATCGTTATCTCTTTATTAATTATTTCCTCTATTTCTGTAAGTATAAATTTGACTTGAGCGATAGAATATTCTTTATTAGAGGGAATTGCTAATCTATAGTTTTTATATATCATAAATTGATGTTTTGCGCCTGAAAAAGGACCTTGAAATCCTAACTTTTTAAGTTTCTGTATAAATTTTTTTCTTTTAATGGGAGATAATTTCTGCATAATCAAGTTCTCTATTCAGGTCTATATTACCTATAACAGGTAAGGGATGTTTCATTTTGAAACCGAGTAATACCCATGCTTCAAGAACGGATTGTAATTTTTCTTCACATTTCCTCAATGTTTTTTCAAAAGCAACAACTCCTTTGCATTCAGGAATTTTCCCCGCATAAGTTCCATCTTCTAATTTTTCATAAACTGCATGTTCCATTGCTTCTTTTATATATTCTGAAATAATAAACTTCACTTTTCCCTCCTTGTAATTACACCTCTATTTATTATACCAAATGTTCCATTAACTAACCAGAAGAAACCATATACTGAAAAGATGATGTAGAATGGCTCAAGAGGTATTCTATATCTAATTGATGCGAGAAAGATAATATGAAAGATAGTAAAAAGAATAATAAGAGAATGGATAAACTGTGCTTTTTTGTTTTTAAAGGTTAGTAAAAATCCTAAAACAAAGAAAGGCATCATAATCCCAAAACTCATTACACTTATTAGAAGGTATAATGGCTTTGTAAATTCAGAAGCATTTGGAATAACATTCCAGAACCTTTTAAATTTATTCTGTAATAGCCACAGGAAGCGAGCAGGATTTTCTTTTATAATATCAATGGTTTTTTTATAATAAGCAACATCCCTTTCTATTTCAGGCAATTTTTCTATTTCTACTGGGAAGTATCTACAGGGACCTCCATTTGAATAAGGGTTGTTACCTTCCCAGAAAACCCTGCCTCCCATTGTTGTTCCAGGTATAAACCTATCAAATACCAGATAATTTCTCAAAATCCAAGGGGATAAAGTAAGTGAGAAGAAAAAAGAAATAAATAAAATTTTTTTTATTTTAATTTTCCACTGTTCTTTGTCACAGAGGAGATGGATAAGAGCGATGGGTAGATACAACTGCATTGTGGGTCTGCAGAGTCCTGCCAATCCCAGAGAAATACCTGCTTTTATCCATGAAGATGTTTTTTCTGTAAGATTTATTAGGTTATAGATAACAAGAAGTACAAGAAAAACAAAAAGCGTTTCTGTAAGTAAAAATCCATTATAAAAGATGAAAAAAGGATATATAACTGATATAATACCTGACCATAAAGCGACCTTTTCAGAAAAGAGTTTTTTTGCTGCGAGATAGGTCAGACATACAGTTATAGAAGAAATAAAGCATTGAAATATACGGATACCAAAAAGATTGAATTTAAGAAAATAAAGAATACTCAGCAATAAAGGATAAAGAGGCGGTCTAAATCCCTTTAACTCTTCACTAACAAAAAAACCATTGCCTGACAGAAAATTCTGGACTATTCTGTAATACTCAAACTCATCCGCAAAATAGACTTCATTCTTAAGTGTGAAAATAAAAGCAATTCGTATCAAAAAAGCCGTAAGAGATAGGACTAATATTTTTTTCCTCTCTGAATAGTTTTCCATATCTTTAATTTGAATATCATAAAATTATTATGGCCATAAATCCCTGTTCGTATAAGTGTATAATTAGTGTTCTTTATTTTTTTACCTTTTGGAGGAGTTACAAAAGCCCCTTTATACCCTGCCTCTTTAACTTTTTCTATAACCTTTTCATTAAGGTCTCCATAAGGATAACAGAAATATAATACCTCTTTACCTGTTTTATCTTCTATTATCTTTTTTGAAAAGGAAAGCTCTTCCCATAAACTTTTTTCATCAAGGAGAGTAAGATGTGGATGTGAAAGGGAGTGTGAGCCAACTATAGTACTGTTATCTGACATTTGACGAACTTCTGCCCAATTTAAAAACCTGTCCCTTTCTAAATCTTTATATCTAGGGAAGATATTATTTGTTCCTATATAGTTTACAGTTAAAAATATTAAAGGTTTGATGTTAAATTTATCTAACAGAGGTATTGCATACCATAGATTATCAGCATATCCGTCATCAAGTGTTATTAGTGGTTTTAATCCCTTTTGTAAAAGATATTCAATCTGTTTCTGAAAATTTTCAGGAGAAACAGTCAAAGCATCATTCTTATAATACGGATTAATCCTGTGATATGCCAGTATCATTTAAAATTTTATCCTCTTAAATCTGTATCCTATAATAAGAAAAATCATCTTCAGTCCTAAGATAAATGCCTTTCTCATACTTCCTGTTACAGATGACTGCCCTACCCTCGGTTTATAGTTTACCGGGATTTCTATAAATTTTGTACCCGACTTTATTACAAGTAAGGTAAGTTCAGGTCCGAAGTGTTGTGTGCCAATTGTAAAATGTTCTTTAATTTTTTCGTAAATATGTCTCTTGATAAGTCGCATAGTACAACCAACATCTGTAAGGGTTGTAGTATTATATAAAAATTCCATAAGTTTACCTACAGCCCAGTTGCCCCATTTCAAGAAAAAGTTCATATTTGCACCTTCCCATATCAGTTCTCTTGTTGTTCTTGTTCCCAGTACATAGTCAAAATCATCACTATAGGCAAGAAGTTTAATTACATCTTTTCCTGAAAATGTACCATCCGGTTCAGAGATTATAAGGTAATCACCGGTTGCTTCTTCCAGCCCTTTCCAGATAGCATATCCATACCCCTGTTTTTTTTCATATACCAGCCGTGCTTTTGTTTTCTTTACTTCTTCATCTGTACCTTCTATGGCATTATTATTTACTACCACTATTTCATCTACAAATCCCGATGCAAAAAAATCCTCTATAGCTTCTTTTATAGAGCCCTTCTCATTATATGTTGGAAATATCACACTTACCTTTCTATTTTTCCACATTATCATCCTCTAATCTCTTTATTAATTTTGCTGGGACACCAGCAACCACAGAGTTGCTTCCTACATCAGAATTGACAACACTTCCTGCGCCTATGAGGGAATTTTTATGAATTTTTACTCCTGGAAGTATAATACTTCCTGTTCCTATAAAAACCCCACTTTCAATAATTACATTTTTTGTAGTTGATGGATAATATTTTTGTAAAGGATGACTTTTATATCCTACATTCATATGTGTAAGTATAGTTACTCTCTCAGCAATTGTTACATTGTCGTATATTGTGATTTGTCCTGCTAAATCCAACATTGTTTCTGCTCCAATAAAACAATTGGAACCTATTTTAAGTCCTTTAAGACCCGTTCTGTAAAGATTGATAAAGGTTATGTTTTCTATAACAGTACCTTGTCCAATTTTTACTCCAAAAAGTTTTAGATATAATACTCGGAGAGGAGATATAAACATCAGATTAAACAATAGAAGACAGAAATTTCCTATTATATATTTCAGTGCTTTTGAGAGTCCAATTTCTTTTATAGCCGGTTTAATCATTAAAAAAACTCCTTCTATAATTTATTAAATTAATTAGATATGTAATACTATCCTTAACTATACAAACAGATGATTTCTTTTTAGGTTGTTTTACAAATAAAACAGGAATAGTTTTAATCTTTAACCCATTTTTCCAGCATAATGCTGCAATCTCTGTATCCCAAAACCAACCATCATTCTTAATTCTATCAAATATTAAAGAGATTTTACTCATTTTGAAGAATTTAAATCCAGCTTCTGTATCTTTGAGTTTAATCTTAAGCATACTTCGTACAAGATAGTTATAACCACGACTAAGAATAAAACGGTGGAGATTAGACAGTGTTACCTTATAATATCTTTCTCCAATTACTACGTCTGTTTTTTCTTTTTCGATTTCATATAAAACATTGAGTATATAATTGATGTCTATTTCTAAATCAACATCTATGAAACCAGCTATTTCATACCGAGCTATTTTAAGTCCATCCATAACACATCTACCTCGTCCCATATTATTTTTATGAAATATAGTTTTAACATTTGGTATAAGTTTCTCTATATTTTTAATCATTTCTACAGTACCATCTGAACTTTTGTCATCAATAAGTATAATTTCCCAAGGATATTTTAAAATATCTAATATGAAAAAAATCTTCATAACATTAGAATACAAATGAGGCATCTCATTATAGCAAGGTATAATAACAGTAATACCTTTTTTATATTCTGTTTTCACAGCACTTTTCTCCTTTGAAAAATTTTTCTATATGATAAACAATATAATCTACATCTTTATATTTCATTTTTGTATTTAATGGCAATCTTATTATAGTACTTGCTACTGACTCTGTTATAGGTAAATCTCCATTTTTATATTTATAAATAGGATTAGTTTTAATATATGGAGAAAGATGTAATGGAAGATAATGGAAGGAAGCTTTTATACCATTCTTGTTTAAGTATATTAATAATTCGCTACGAATTTGCTGATTAGGTACTCTTATTGCAAAAATATGCCAGTTTGTTTCTTCCATTAAATTTTTATTAGGTAAAATTAAAGGTGGAGATAAAGATTGAAGTTTGTTGTACATATATTCAGCAATTTCTTTACGTTTTTTGTTGATTATCTCCAATTTGTTAATTTGTTGTTCTAATAGAACAGCAAGAATATCTGAAAGTAGAAAATTAGAACCTTCTGATATCCATTCATATTTTTCTATTTCTCCTTTAAGAAATTTTGAACGGTTAGTTCCTTTTTCTCTTATTATATCTATTTTTTCAGATAATCCTTCGTTAGAAGTAACAATAGCTCCACCTTCTCCACATACAATATTTTTAGTTTCATGGAAACTAAAACATCCTATATCTCCCCATGTACCTAAATATTTTTCTTTATATTTTGAACCAAATGCATGGGCTGCGTCTTCAATTACTGAAAGATTATATTTTTGAGCGATATTCAATATCTTCTCCATTTTACAGCCTAAGCCGCCGTAATGTACAGGAATAATTACCTTTGTTTTTTCGTTAATTTTGTCTTCAATTAAATCAGGATTTATATTCATAGTATTTATTTCAATATCTACAAAAGCTGGTATTCCACCTTGCCGAATAATTGCAGTTGCGGTAGATACAAATGTAAATGAGCTTGTTATGACTTCATATCCTGGTTGTAATTGTAGGGCATATAACCCAAGTTCTAATGCAGATGTACCTGAAGATGTTAAAAAAACATAAGGGATATTTAAAATTTCTCCTATTTTTTTTTCAACTCTTCTTGTTATTTCACCGTTTCCTCCACCTCCTTTTCCTCTAAGTATATATTTTGTTACCGCAATAATTTCTTTTATTCCCCAATCAGGTTTATTTAAAGGGTATATTTTCATTTTTAAAATTTACAAGTTATTATATTATAATACATAATTATTTATTAGCTTTCCAGATTATTACTATAGGATTAAAATAGCAATAGTCTGGAGGTATAGGTTCATAATTATTAATAAATTCTATGTTAAGTATAGAAGGCGATTTCACAAAAATTTTTAGTTTTTCATAATTGTCTGATAAATAATTTTCTATTTCTCCATATCTGGAAAAGCGCCAGTCAAAGCTGCTGGTTACAAAATATACAGGGATATTTTTTTCAAATTCTTTTTTATTTTCTATTATAGTCACTTTATATTTTGCGAAGGAAAAAGGAGTAGTTCTAAAAGCCACAGGTGGTTCTTTAAGTCCAATACTTGTACCTTCCGGTATATTTTTATTTATCCATTCTCCGGCTATGTATCGGGGATTATCTGTTGTGAATAATTGTAGATGGGCGAGTGTATATAATATTGTATAAAGAAAACAAAAAGCAAAAATGCTTATACTGAAAGGAACAACTTTCTTTATTCTGAAGATTTTTGCTAAACTACCCCCGATAATTAAAGTTATAAAAGGAAGAAAGAATATAAATCGTAAGAGATAGTTTGGATAAGAAGTACCGAAGAGAATAAAACCAATAACAACTGGAGATATGACTAACAATTCTTCTTTCTTGAGTTTCCATAAAGAAATTGCCATACATATTAAAAACAATATCCATAATGGAGTTCCAAGATGCATTTTCAATACCGTAGTTAGATAATAGTAATAATTATATAAGGAAGGTCTATACTGAACATCCATTCTTGTAAATTTATATTCAGCGACAACTTCATTAATAGAAGATAGAAAATAAGGATTGGTAATTAAAAAAACGCCTGTAATTATTAACATAGATAGAAGAAAATTTTTTGTAAACGATAAATTGTTTTTTGATTTATATAAGATAATAGTTAAAGGAATTAAAAGAGAAATGAGTATGCCATAAGGTATTAAGATAGATACCGTCAATCCTGTGAATATACATCCTAAAACAAAATCTTTGTTTTTCCAATTTTTATTTTGTAATGTCTTTAGAAGAAAATATACTGCAAGTAAAATCCAGAACAGTGAAAATACATGAGGTCTTGCAAAATGATTCCAAATTACAATTCCAGGAGTAAAAATAAATAGTAAAGAAGATATAATTCCATGTAATTGTCCTTGTAACCTATATCCAATTAGAAAAATAAGGAAGAATGAACCCAAAGATAACAATATATTTACGATTCTTAATGCGATAAATATTTTCCCTATCTCAGAAGGATTTAATAGGTAGTATCCTATATCTTTTTTTATGTTTAGAATACCAATAAATTTCAATATAGCAAGGTACAGCCCCTCGGAATATATGTAAAACCCTCCATATGCAAAGTATGAGGGATTGAAGTTAAATCGTTTGGGCTCCATTCGTTCTAATGGAATTAAAACCCCTTCATCTGGTATTCCAGTGCGTAATAGATAACTTCTCATCCCGTTTATTATGTTTCTTTCTATAAAAATTTGTTTATTATTATATAAAAATGGAATTTTTTCTTCAGGATTGTAAGTAGGATAATATTCTGCTACTGCAGTTTTAACCATTTCTCTTATTGTCTTACGTTCTCTTATCAACGTTTCTATATTATCCTTTACATTTTTTTCGTTTTCAAAAACAATATCTCTTACTTTTTCCCCAGGTGTTAAAAAGTTTAGACCCATTGAATTTATTAAAATACAGAGAATACTTCCTGCTAATAAATAAACGAAATTAAAATTACATTTCTTTTTCATAGATTTTTTTATTTTTCATCATAATACTTATTTTATATATAGCATAACATCCTATAAATAGAACTATTGGCATTAAAGGTTCACGGTATCTTATAATGGTTTTAAAAAATAGAATGATTGGAAGAGACCAAAAGATAATTATAAGATAAAATAATAAAAAGTTCTTCCATTGTTTTAAAGATAATAAAAATCCCAGTCCAGCAAGTATAAAAATTGGTAGATTGGTAATAAGTGCTATTCTTGTATGGTATGGCTTATAACTTTCTCCCGGTCCTGAAAATGTATGTGGTGTTAACTTCCAGAATCTTAAAAACCTATCTTTCACAAGTTGCCAGTATATATCAGGATGTGTTTTTATAAATCTTAATGCTTCTCTGTAAAAGAATTTATCTGTTTCTATCTCTGAAAGTCCTTTAATTTGTTGAATAATTGGTTCGTTGTAGTATCCTGTAGGGTCCCAATACCCGGATGGTTGATATATTGATTTTTCATTATTGGCTATATAACAGACGATACCTCCTTCCGTTGAAGTTAAAACGAATGTCTTATGAATTCTGTAGTTTCTTAAAACCCATGGAGATACTGTTATAATAGTTGTTACTATATAAAAAAGGAATTTTCTTAACAGTTGTTTTCTGTCTGTTATAATTAGCCAGATAAATACAATGGGTAAAAATACAATGAAAACAGAGCGAGTTAAAATACCTATTCCTGTACATAATCCAGATATTATGAAAAAGAATATATTATTTTTTTTATTCTTGCTTTTAATCAATAGTAGAACTATAAGTAAAAGTACAAATGTCTCTAATGTAACAGGTGCAAGGTATCCAGTCCAGAAGATAGAGGGAGGATAAATAGTATATATAAAGGCACACCATAAGGCCGCTATTTTACTTTCCAAAATTTCTGAGGTGAGAAAAAATAAAAGGATACAACATAATGAACTTAATAAAGCAAGTCCAATCTTTGCGGCAAAATAACTGTGTCCAAATATCTTATATATACATCCAAGAAAAAAAGGAAAAGCAGGTGGACGCCAAGAGTAAAATCTTACGCCATCGGGAAAATAAGGATTGTTAACCCAGTAGCCCTGTCGTGTTGCTAATTTCCAACCGAGTTCATCCCACCAGTCCCCCCATACATCCACAGTATTATTTAATGTAAGAATAAACCCAATCCGAAGGATTAATGCAAAAAAGAAAATTAACATTAATTTTATAACTAGTTTTTTCTTCTCCATATTAAGATTACAGGATTTGGGTGACACCAGTCATAGGGAATATCTTCTGGATGTTTAAATTTAATTCCAAATATAGAAGGTTCTTTTTCAAATTTTCTCAAAATTTCATAATTAGAAAGAGTATCTTTTATTGCTTTTATTCCATGTCCTCTCAACCACTGATATTCACTTACAACAAAATACTCTGGTTTTATTTTCTCAATTTCTTTTTTGTCTGCTGTAATTGAAATATTATATTCAAGAAATCTAAAAGGAGGAGTTCTCCAAGGTGAAGGTGCTTCTAAAAGTCCTATTTTTTCTTTGGGTGAGATATTTTCGTTTATCCACATACCTGCTTCTATACGTGTGTTTTCCATATTAAATAGTTTAACATAAGCACCAGTGTAAAGTGCAGTATATACTCCAACAATTATAAGATAGGATGTAATGATTTTACTAAATCTAACACGAGAGAACAATAAACCTGTATATATTATAAATAAAGGATATAGGAAAATACTGTAATGGACCCATTCTGCTGTTGTAAAGGCAAAATAGAAAAAACCAGGTAATATAATAAATAAAAATATAAAAGATAATCTGTCAGGTTTATGAAACAATCCTGCTATAAATCCTGCTAATAAAGTAATCCATAATAAAGTTCCCATACCATATCTGAGAGTGTTAAAAAGGAATATAGATATGGCACTAAAAGAAATATTTTTATGCCAGTATGTCCTTAAATATTGAAGTTCCTGTAAGAATTCTTTATAGGAAAGGAGCACATATGGATTTGTTAAAAAGAACACAGCAAGGAATATTATGTACGATAAAAAAATGTTCTTTGTTTTCCATACAATACTTTTTCTGGCAAATAAAACGAATAAGATGACAGCCCAGTAGATATACCCATAAGAAAGTAATGTTCCAAATGATAATCCGGAAAATACAGAGGCGATAAATATCCATTTTTCTTTTTCGGATTTATAAAATTTTATCAGAGCATATATAGTAAGTAAAAACCATAGCATTCCATAGGAAAATGGTTTAAGATAATGAGACCACATTACAAAACCAGCAGATGCCCCATAAAATAGAGTCAGTATATAGACGAGGAATTTATTTTTGAATAGTTCTTTGCAGATTAAGAAAAATACCATAATGGAAATTAGAGCACCTATTGCACCACAAAATCTACCCCATATATAAAGTTTTCCTATCTCATATGGATTGAAAAAATAGAATGACATATCTGAAGTAATAGTAATGATTTTTAATTTTGAAAGAAGATAAAATAAAACACCCATTGGATATAGATAGACACCTCCATATTCGTAAAAATGCGGGTTAAAATCAAGATGGGATGGTTTCATTTTACTTAATGCACTTAAGACCGCTTGTTCGTCTGCCCCTGAAGAACGAGTGAGATAACTCCTGCAGGAATTAATAATATCTTTTGAAATGGTTCTTTTTCCATTAAAATCTAATGTTATTTTCTCCCCGAGATTATAATCCTGTTTATACGGAGCACCATAGTATACCTGCATTTCTCTTATTTCCTGGTGTGTTGTTAACATTACAGGCGTAAGTTTTTCTATAGTTTCTTTATTTTCAAAAACCATAGAAGATACTTTTCCACTCGGTGTGCCCCAATTTATTCCAGAGAAATGAAGATATATAAATAGAAGAAGAAAAATACCGAGGAAATATTTTTCTAATTTCATCGTTTAATCCTGTATTTTATAAGATAAAAAATTGCTTTTATTCCATCCTTCCAGTTTATTTTTTTCCCTTCTTTTCTTGGAATATATTTTATAGGAACTTCTTCAATCTTATATCCTTTTTTTAAAATCTTACAGGTTATTTCTGGTTCAATTTCAAAACCATTTGTATGGAGATTTAAGGATAGCAATAATTCTCTCGGGCATAATTTATAGCAGGTTTCCATATCGGTTATCCTGCTCCCAAATAATATATTTGTGAGGTTGGTGAGAAATCTATTAGCCAGAAAGTTTATAAATGGCACTGATTGTTTTTTAAGAAATCTTGAACCATATATAACTTTATACTTGTCGTTAACTAATTTAAAGATAGAAGGTATATCTTCTGGATTAAGTTCTAAATCCGCGTCCTGAAAGATTATATATTCTCCTGTTGCATATTTTAGTCCTTCTCTTATAGCAGCACCTTTACCTTCATTTTTCTCTTTAAAGATTATCTTACAATTAGTAGATTGACACACTGGATTGGAAAATTGGAATTCTTTGAGAAGTGTTCCTGTACCGTCTGTGCTTCCATCATCTATAACTATGATTTCTTTTTCTAATGGAAGAGAAAAAACTTTTTCTAATACAGTAATAATTGTATTTTTTTCATTATATACAGGTATTATTATTGACAGTTTCAAAACGATTCTCCTTCTATAAATATTCTATACCAGAGTTCAAAAACAAGTAAATTCCATAACCGTGCTGTATGGTTTTTCTTCCCTTCTATATGCTGATAAATTATATTTTTTACTGCTTCAGGATTAAAAAAGTTTCTTTTTGCAAAACTATCAGAAAGAAGATACGAACATAGATAATCCTTTAATTCTTTTCTGAACCATTCTCCTATAGGAAGTCCAAACCCCATCTTTTCTCTATTAAGTATCTCTTCTGGTAAAAATCCCTGTAGTTTCTTTTTTAAAATATATTTAGATGTCCATCTTTTGAATTTAATTTCAGGTGGGAAAGAAGCAATTGTTTCAACAAACTGCTGGTCAAGGAAAGGACTTCTTGTTTCAAGTGAATTAGCCATAGAAGCAATGTCCATTTTTACTGTAAGAACATCTGCTAGGTATAAATGAAAGTCAGTATAAATCATTTTTTCAAGCAAATTTAATGTTTTAGTCGCTTCCCAGAAGTTTCTTAAGGGAGATAGGGCATCTGTATTATGTAGTTCTGACTTAAACCAGTTAGAATAAATCTCTTCTTTATGTTCTGAGGCAAAGGAAATAAGCCGTCTTCCATATGCATAGGCGTCTCCATATTTTTCTGTTTCATCCATCCATTTCCATATCCGAAAAAAGGTTGAATCGGGATGTCTATTATACCCATCCAAAAGTGTTTCTATCAACCATTTTTTTATAACAAATGGAATAATAGAAGTACCAAATTGAATATTTTTCATTAAAATCATCTGCCAGTATCTTGTATAACCAGCAAGGTTTTCATCTCCTCCATCTCCATTAAGGGCAACCGTAACATATTTTTTTGTCTCCCTCGCTACATAATAGGTAGGTATCATTGATGTATCAGCAAAAGGTTCATTGTAATGCCAGATGAGCTTCGGGAGTATCTCCATAATATCTGGTCTTACAATAAACTGGTGGTGTTCTGTGGCAAATCTGTCAGCAACAATTTTTGCATATTTCAGTTCATCAAATTGTTTCTCATTAAAACCGATAGAAAATGTCTTAACAGGCCTGCGGGATAGAGAAGACATAATTCCTGTAATTGTAGAAGAATCAATGCCTCCTGAAAGAAACACACCTAAAGGAACATCTGCTATCATCCTTATTTTTGTTGACTCAACAAGTTTTGACCAGAGAAGGTCAGAATACTCATATTCGCTTTTAAGTTTTATCTTTTGATGAAAGTTTATATCCCAGTAATTTTTAATTTCTTTTATTTCTCCATTCTGCCATATAAGATAATGTGCAGAGGGTAATTTTTTAATCTTTTTGAATATCGTACCAGGAGAAGGAACTGCCTGATATGTTAGGAATAAATCAACAGCGAGAGGGTCAATTTCTTTTCTAACAGAAGGATGTAAAAGCAGTGCTTTAATCTCTGAAGCAAATATAAATCCTTCGGGTAATTCGCAATACACAAGTGGTTTTTTACCTATTCTATCTCTCGCAAGAAAAAGTTTTTTCTCTTTACCATCCCATATAGCAAATGCAAACATTCCTCTTAAGTAATTAAGACAATCAATTCCTTTTTCTTCATAAAGATGGAGTATAACCTCACTATCTGATTTACTTCTAAATTTATGCTCTTGTTCTTCCAATAATTTTCTTAACTCCTGAAAGTTATAAATTTCCCCATTACATATCAGAAATATACTTTCATCCTCATTTGATAAGGGTTGTTTTCCTGTGATAAGGTCTATTATTTTAAGTCGTCTGTGTCCTAATCCTATAGTATCTTTTATATAAAAACCACTCTCATCGGGTCCTCTATATTCCATAATGTCTGTCATTTTCTTAAGTAATTCACTATCTACCGAGATATTTTTATTTATTATTCCACATATTGCACACATTTTTTATCCCTTTTCATTATTCATAGTTTCTTCACTTTTAAGAGGATAAAAGCAGGGTAAAAGTGAAATACTATTTATACCCCAATGCCTCTATATACAAGGTTTCATATTCCCTTACCATTCTTTCAAGCGAAAATCTCTCTTTTATTAAATTATACCCTGCCTCTCCCATTTTTTCTTTTACTTCAGGAGTTTTCCAAAGGAATAATATCTTTTCTGCAATATCTTTTACATTATCCTTTACAGGTACCAGGAATCCATTTTTTTCATCTATAATCAGCTCAGCAATTTCAGGTATATTTGTTCCTATTACTGGTTTTTTCAGTGCCATCGCTTCAAGTACTATATTAGGCATTCCCTCAAACAAAGATGGGACAACAATAACATCACATAAAGAGAATATAGAAAGTATGTCTTTTCTATAACCGGTAAACATAACATTTCCAGAAGTTCCATTATCTTTTACAAACTTTTCAAAGGTATTTCTTAAAGGTCCATCTCCGACAAGTACAAACTTAGTTTTGGGGAATATTTTTATTACTTCAGGAACTGCTTTGAGAAGATTGATAAGACCTTTTTGTTCTGTAAATCTTCCTCCTGCTCCAACCCAAAAACCCTCTTTTTTTATTTCAACTCGGGTATTTATATTTCCGAATTCTTTTAAGTCCACTCCATTATAAATCACAGTTATCTTATTTTCAGGTATTTTTTCTGTTTTTTGATAAAATTTTTTCACCGAATTGGAATTTCCCACTACTTTATATGTATATTTAAGTAAAATTCTATCCGTCCATTTGTGATACCACCTTTTCCATATATCTACACACCTTTCAGAAGAGATTATTACAGGAACTCTCCCAATTATACCAGAAATCCGTCCCCAAGTGTTAGAAGTAAACATAAAGGTATGAAGAATATCAGGACTCTCTTTTCTAATTATTGAGATTAAACGGAACAAGAAAAACACATCTATTTTCCACTTCTTTCCTGCTATTATAACATTTGTTTCCTTTTCAAACTCTTCTTTTAACCTTCCACCTCTCAAGGCAATAACTACATGTGAAAACTTTTCTTTATCCATATTCTGGATAAGTTTCAATAACTGTTTTTCTGCCCCTCCTATTTCTAAAGTCCCAATTACATAACATATTTTGATTTTTTTCATTATGTTACCAAACTCTTATAAACCTCTAATGTTTCTTTTGCACATTTTTCCCAACTGAATATTTTACTTCTCTCAAGTCCTTTTTTTATCATTGCTGATTTAATAGTATCATTATTTAAAATTTCTATGATTTTATTACATGCTTCTTCCTTATCATAAGGACTTACAGTGATACCAGCATCAGCAACTATTTCAGGAAGGGAGGACACATTAGAAACTACCACAGGACAGCCACAACTCATTGCTTCAAGGGCAGGAAGACCAAACCCCTCATAAAGAGATAGGAAGAGAAATAGTTCAGCCCCTGCATAAAAATAAGGCATATTTTCAACAGGGATTTCTGTTAAACAAAAAACATCCTGCTCTATTTTTCTGTCTATAGAAATTTTTAAAATATCATTCTTCAAATAATCAGTACCTGCTATAATTACAAGTTTTTCTTCAATTTTCTTTTCTTTCAGCATTTTATAAACATCAAGTAAGAAAGGAAGGTTTTTTCTTTTTATAGATGTCGCTACTGTAAGAATGTACTTTTCAAATGGAAAATGTTTTTTTAAAAATTGTCTTGCTATTTCCTTTTCAATAGGTTTAAAAATAGATGTATTAATTCCTAAATGCGTAACTCTGATTTTATTGTCAGGTATATCATAAACCCTTATAAGGTCATTTTTAGTGGAAAGTGAAGGAGTAATTATAATATCTGCTCTGAGGGCACTATCTTTTATATATTTGTACCATTTATCTTGATAAAATCCTGGGTTTATTTCAAACGATAGGTCATATACTGTATATACTGTCTTTATCTTTTTGAAACAGGGTAAATACCCCCCACAGAATCCATGGTATACAGATATGGGGTTTTTGCTTAAAAAGAGTTCTATTAAAGGAAATTTTATTTTTTGCTCTGTTATTTCTACAATTTTAGAAGGTAAAGGTAGAAATCTAAAGTGAAATTTATCAGAGGTAAGTATTTCCTTTATATGTTTAATTCTGCTGTGATATTTTCTTATAAAATAGCCATAGATTATATATTGATTCTCCGGTGCGACCTTATATAGTGCATCCAAAAATTGAGGTATCAGATAGTAAATTCCTCCTTTTTCCCGTGAAATAAGTCCCATTCCAGCATCAATGCATATATTCATTTTTTCTGAAGTTTCTGTATTTCTTTAAGGTCATTTTCAACCATAAGTTTTACAAGTTCTTTAAATTTTATTTTAGGTTGCCAGCCAATTTCTTTTTTAATCTTTGTTATATCTCCTTTAAGTTCATAAACCTCAGCAGGTCTGAATAAAGAACTATCTATTTCAACATATTTTTCCCAGTTCAGTTCTGCTGTTTCAAAGGCAAGTTCAACAAATTCCTTTACAGAATGTGTTTCTCCTGTTGCTATAACGTAATCTTCTGGTTTGCTTTGCTGAAGCATTATATACATTGCTTCTACATATTCAGGAGCAAATCCCCAATCTCTTTTTGCTTCAAGATTTCCAATCTTTATTTTATCAGTAAGACCAAATTTTATCATTGCAACTCCCCTTGAAATTTTTTTTGTAACAAATTCAAATCCTCTCCTCGGTGATTCATGGTTAAAACATATGCCGCTACAGGCAAATATGTTATAAGCTTCTCTATAATTTTTTGTAAAATAATAGCCAACTACTTTTGAAATTCCATAAGGAGATCTTGGATTAAAAGGAGTACTTTCTTTCTGAGGAGTTTCAAGAACATGTCCGAACATTTCACTGGAGGCAGCAAAATAAAATTTACAATCTGGTTTTCTATTTTTTATAGCAGATAGAATATATGTTGTTCCATTTATATTTGTATTCAATGTGGAAAATTCATCTTCAAATGAGTAACTTACAAAACTCTGAGCGGCAAGATGATAACATTCGTCTGGTTTGACCTGTTCAACTATATTATAAATACTGGCATAACTTTCCATAGAACCACAGTGTAAATATAATTTATCTCTAATGTGTTTTATTCGCCATAATCTATGTTCCGGATCTTCAAAAGCAACTCTTCTTACAATACCATGAACTTCATATCCTTTTTCCAGCAATAATTCTGCAAGATAAGAACCATCCTGACCCGTAATACCTGTTATCAATGCTTTTTTCATAATTTCCCCTTTTTAATATAGTTCATTTTTACAATAATTTCTGATATTACATATATACTGTGCCAATTTTAGAGCGCTATAATGTCTATCTCTTGCGAGAGAAATAAATAGATGATGGTCTTTATATGTATTTCTCGAAAGATATGTTTCATCAGGTGATGATTTATCTGCAAGGTAATGTCTATGTTCAAAAATTACATCAGACATGTAAAAAATTCTGCTATATCCAAGTTTTCTTAGTTTGATAAAAATATCAAATAAATGCGTTTCTATAAGAAATCTCTCATATCCATAATGAGAAAATCCATCCAATATCTCACATACTTTTCTTGAAATTCCTGGGAAAGTAGGATGTTTTTTGCCTTTATGCAGGTCATTTCCATAGATTAGATATATTTCATCCTGAATATCTTTTATACGATTCAGAATTAAAATATCCCAATTTGCGGTTTCAAACACGGCATCGTCATTTATATTTATTAAACAATGTCCTTTTGATTCTTTATAACAGGTATTTAAAACCTTTCCCATTTCCTGGCGAGGTCCAGTAATCTTTTTTAGAGTTATTTCGTTTAATGTAATATCTCTACTCTGTAAATCATCTTCATCAATATATAAAACAATTTCTATATTTTTATAGTCATATGTTGTTTTTATTATGCTTTCAAACAACCTTTTTAATGCCCATACTCTATTTCTTGTAGGTAGTAGTAGAGAAATTTCTGGAATTTTATTCATTGTTTAAAATCTCTATATTTTCTGGATGGACACCACTTCTTATCAGTTTTTCAAATTTTTCGTATGAATTAATAGAGGAAGTGACTAAAACCGCACCATTATAACCACATAGTTCAGAATAATGTTTTACATAATATCCCAAAAATTTTAAGCCACTAACATTGTCATATATTCCCTTAATTTTTATCCCGCTTCTTTTCATAAGCAATATGATTATTTTGGCTGTATCGCTTATGCCCACCAGAGCTACTTCTTTTTCTTTAGAATTTTTCTTTTTATTTATGAAGTTATAGCATTTTTTAATTAAGGACTTGTTATTACAGTAAATAAGTATTGTAGTAAAGATGATGTTTTTGATAAAACGGTAAAGATGCCTTATCAGAAAAAAATAATAGAAGATTTTTTTTAGTTTCTTTAAACCATTTCTTTCTTTACTATCTGTATCTGTTGAACTTATTGTTATGCTATATTTAGTTTTTATATTTCTCATTTTTCTTCTGAAATATGCGGGTATGTCAGACAAAGAAAGAATACCGTGAAGTATAATGCTAAATTTAATATTTTCAAACATTTGTACACTAAAACTATTAATTAAAATAAGAAAAATTCTTATATTCGTTAGCATATTTTTAGAATTATCTCATAAACCATTGTAAAGTTTTCTTTATTCCTTCTTTTATTTGTGTTTTTGGCTTCCATCCTATATTTTTAATCTTTGTTATATCAAGGCATCGCTGTAACATTCCATCAGGTTTAGATATATCAAATACTATTTCCCCTTTATATTTTATTTCCGACTTGATGATATGCGCTATTTCTGATATTGATACAGAAGTTCCTGTTCCGATATTATAAATTTCACCACCTTCCAGGTTTCTCATTAAAAATATACAGGCATCTGCCATGTCATCTACATATAAAAAGTCCCTCGTGGGTTTGCCTGTTCCACCGATTGTTACTGATTTCTCATTATTTCTTTTTGCCTCATAAAACTTTCTAATTAAAGAAGGGATAACATGTGCCTCTTCGTTAAAATGACTTCCTCCGGGACCATAGATATTTCCTGCTATAACAGGGATGAAATTAGAACCGTACTGTCTGTAATAAGAAATACACATTTTGATTCCTGCTATTTTAGCGATAGCATATGGTTCGCTCGTTGGTTCAAGTGCTCCTGTTAAAAGATATTCTTCCTTCATGGGTTGTTTACAGAACTTTGGGTACATACAGGAACATCCTATATAAAGTAGTTTTTTTACCTTATAAAGGAAAGAAGAATGAATGAGATTAGCAGATATAAGAAGATTTTGATATATAAAGTCAGCCGGATATTTCATATTAGCATATATTCCACCTGTTTTCCCAGCACATACAAATACATATTCAGGTCTTTCCTTCTTAAAAAGTTTTTCAACTTCTTTTTGATTTATAAGGTCTAATTCGTTATGTGTTTTTAAAATAAGATTTTTATAGCCGAGAGATTTAAGCCCTCTGGTGATAGCAGAGCCGATGAGTCCTGTATGACCTGCAATATAGATTAAACTGTCTTTTTTCATGATTTTTTACTAATAAAATCCCTGAAGATTTTGATGATATAATCTATTAAACTTTTATCTATATTCTGGTGAATTCCTATATGAATACCATTGTTTCCTATATATTCAGCATTTGGAAAATTACCTTTCTTATAGCCCAAAAATTTGTATCCACTACACTGTGTTGGTATAGAAGAAAAGAGGTCTCTTGTATCTATTCCGTTTTTAGTGAGAAAATCAACGAGTTGGTTCCTGTTAATATCAACCCCCTTTTTAATAATAACAGGGAAAGCATGAGGACCTATCTTTTCATAAGGTTCTTCTTTAATTGTAAAAAAGTAGTCAGAAAATTCTTTAAATCTTTCTATCATAAGATGTAAATTTCGCCTTCTTGCACTCAAAATTTCCTCATATATATCTAAATTACCAAGACCAATTGCTGCTTCAACTTCATTCATTTTTGATGAAAACCCTGCGCGTTCAAAGACAAATCTTATATCTCTACCTTCTTTAAATCTTTTCCTACAGTATGCTTCTGATGTGTTTAATGTACAGACATTACATTTACATGCTCTCCCATGGGACCTTAATGACCTTAAAATTTCAGCAAAATCACTTCTATCAGTTGTTATAATTCCTCCTTCTATTGTTGTTATTATATGTGCTACATATAAACTAAAACCAGCCATATCTCCAAGACATCCTATTTTTCTTCCTTTATATTCTGCTCCATGAGCTTCAGCAGCGTCTTCAATAATAAACAACTTATATTTTTTTGCGATATTGATTATCTTATCCATCTCTGCTGGTTTTCCCATAAGGTGGACAGGTATAATTGCCTTTGTTTTCTTGGTAATGGCACTTTCTATCTTCTCTGGGTCAATATTCAATGTCTCTAATTTTATATCAACAAAGACAGGTGTAAAACCTGCCTGTAAAACAGCATTGGCAGTAGCAATAAAAGAAAGAGCAGGTATTATTACCTCATCGCCTCTCTTTGCTCCAAAGTCATAAAGAACTGCCAGTGCAAGTGCCAGTGCATCTGTGCCAGAACTTACTGCAACTGCTTCTTTTGTTCCTGTAAGTTCGGCGAATTTTTTTTCAAATTCCCTTACATATCTACCACTTGAAACTCTTCCTGTTTTTAATATCTCTTCTATCAATTCTTTTGATTTTTGGGTGATAGATAATGCTCCAAAGGGTACTTTCATTTTATGTGTTTCCTTTCAATCTTATGTTCAAGCATCTGTTTTATATGCTGGACCACTTTGCTACCAAATTTCTCATTTATCATATCCAGATATTCCTTTCTACTGTAATATCTGATAAATGCTTCATCTCTGAATTTTAAAACCTGTTCTCCTGTAAGATATTTCGTTGGTAGTGGTAATGTCTCATAAGAAAGTTGAGCATAACCATCCCATCTGTCAGGTAGTGTTATTCCTTTTTTAATTGCTTCATAGTAGAGCCCAGAACCAGGATAAGCCATAGCTGCATAGAAATTTACATATTCACAGTTCAGTCGCTCTGCCATTTGTAATGTTTCTTCCATTGTTTCAAGGTTATCATCAGGAAGTCCAAATATAAAATTACCTAATACATATATACCGGCATCTTTCGTCATTTTTATTACATTTTCAATTTTATCCTGCTGTATTTTTTTAGAAACCCCTTCCCTAACTTGTTCATTTGCTGATTCAATACCATAACATAGCCAGTTCACACCTGTCTGTTTTAGTTTCCTCAATATGTTTTCATCAACCGTATCAATTCTCGCATAAGCCCATATATTTAGTTTGTATCCTCTTTCAATTATAAGGTCACATATTTTTTCTACCCTCTTTTTGTTTAATACAAATAACTCATCTGCAATTTTAAGATGCCTGATTTTATATTTTTCAACAAGCAGTCCTATCTCATCAACTACCTTTTCACAGGAACGGTATCTTATGCCTGGCTTCTGATTATAAACAGCGTGGATATTGCAATAATTGCAGTGGTATGGACAGCCAAAACTTGTATATATAGCAGCATAAGGGCTCCTGTTTTCAATATCTCCAAAACAGTGCCAGTTGTGTGCCCTATATTTTTCCATAGGTAAAAGGTCCCAGGCAACAAAAGGAAGCATATCAACATCTTTAATCAATTCTGCTGGTTTATTGGCTTTTATTTCTCCGTTTTTTCTATAGAATAGCCCTTCAATCTCATCAATTTTTAAGGACTTATCTTTTAGCATCTTTAGTAATTGTAGAATGGTATAAAACCCTTCTCCGTAAGCAATATAATCTGTTTTTTCTTCCTTTAATGTCTGTTCAGGTAGCGCAGAAGGATGAATACCACTTAATACTATTTTTACATCAGATTTTTTCTTAATATTTTCTATTAGTTTCCTTGTCACAACCATTTTGGGAGTGGATGAAGCAGAAGGATTTGTTCCCATAACCACGATATTTATCAATAATGGAGTATTTTCTAAAATCCTGTCCGCAGTTTCTTCAGGAGATAATTCTTCTGCATCAGCATCAATGATTTTTACAGAAAAACCGAGTTGTCTTATGAAAGAAGCGGTTAGTCCACACCATAAGGGTGGTTCTATACCTGCAAGTGACTGTCCCAATTTTCCATATGTGGCTGAACGGACACCGGGATTGACCAGAATCAAATCAATGTTTTCCATAATCAGATATTTGTAAACTGATTTTTTCTTATAATCTGGTATCCTTTTATAAGTTCTTTTATACCTTCTTCTACAGATACTTCTGCTTTAAAACCGCTCTTTTCTATTTTTTCATTGCTTACAATATAGTTTCTTTTATCAGGGTCTTCTCCTACTTCTGCTTCAACAAAATAAAAGTCAGGTATCTGTTCTTTTATCTTCTGACAGAGTTCAATCTTACTTAAATTTGCATTACTTAATCCAAAATTATATGGCTGGTTTTTCATTTTATCAAAATTTGTTAGACAGTGTAAAAAAACCTTTGCGACATCTCCTATATAAACATAGTTTCTTTTAAAATGCCCCTGAAAAAGGATTAAACTTCTATCTGTTACCGCTCTATAAACAAAGTCATTTACAAGCAAGTCAAGTCGCATCCTTGGGCTTATACCGAAAACAGTGGCTAATCTTAAAGTTATAGAATTCCCGGAGTCAAGAATTGCTTTTTCTGCTTCTACTTTTAATCTACCATATAAAGAAATGGGATTTAGTGGTGTTTCTTCTGTGCAATAAATTCCTTCCTGTCCTATACCATATCCACTATTTGTTGTTGGGAAGATTATAATTTGGTCTTTACTTCTTTCTTTTATGATGGTTTTAATTGCATTGAGGTTCACTTCTTCTGCTGTAATTGGGTTTTTTGCACAGGCAGGTGCACCTGTTATACAGGCAAGTGGGAAAATAATATCCACTCTTCTTATTAATTCTTTCAATAAATTTTTGTCTCTTACATCTCCTCTTATGATTTCAAGATTTTTAAAGTGGCAACAGTCAAGAAGTGACGTCTGATTATACATAAAATTGTCAAGAACTATAATTTCATAACCTTTTTCTAAGAAAAAGGGGACTAAAACAGAACCAATATATCCTGCTCCACCAGTAACTAGAATTTTTATTTTTTTATTATTCATAACTACTCCTTTTCCATATATAACATCCATTTATATTACCTATCAAAATAAAATTTTCATATAGATACTTTGCAATAGCAGGATATTTATCTATAGTGTAATATCCCATATTTAATAAACTTTTATTAGTAACATCTATAAAATATTTTACTTTATTGGATTCAAGGTCGTAAAGAAATAATTGCTCTGCTTCAGGGAACTGTATAATTTTCCGGATATCGTAATAAACAAAACCATTAACCGGTTCTACTGATGAAATAAACCTTGTTCCTGGTTCTCTTTCTGAGAATATATATATTCTCGGATTTAATCCCCAGAGTACTATTTTTTCATTCTGCGGAACATTTTCCTGAATATAATTTATCAATTCAATATCTTTATTTTTTTCATATCTTGCTTCCCATTTTTTTTCTTTTATGAATCTTATCCATTGCTTATGAAAGTCAATACCATTCCAGTGTAAAAGAGATTGGGAAATAGAAAGTAAAATTAAAAGATAAAAATATTTTTTGACTTTACCGAAAGTATATATCTGATGGAAGTTATAAAATCCCTTAACTGATAAGAGAAAAATAAAAGGAATGAGAGGAATATAGTAATGAGGGAAAGGCAAGCCATGCATAATTGCCCATAGTAAAGTAGAGAAGAATAAAAGAACTATATCTATATTTTTTAGAAAAAGGGATTTGTTAAATATTACAGGTATTCCAAACATTAAATATACTGGATTAAACAATAGTAATCTACCTAACATAGCAAGGGTATGATAAATCTTTCTCCATAAAGGGATTGTTTTTGAAATAAAAATGGCATATTTAACATTCCATAACCAGAAGTCAGATAGTAATCCTTTGTGAAACAGATAAAAAATAAAAAAAACAGGTACTATTGAAGAAGCAATAAAAAATATTAGAGGTTTTAATCTTACTTTTGTGTAATAGTATGAAAGAAAACCACAGGATAATATAGAAAATATACTAAATGGTTTGAATAGTAAAGTGCTTCCAGCGATAATTCCTGCTAAAAAAACCAATTTATTTTTATGAGAAAAGTATAAAAGTAAATAAAATGTTATTAGTATAAAAAATGTAAAGAAAGGTTCCCTGCTGCCTGCCATATTCCCGGGGTAAAAACAAGCAAGGAAGAATGGATATAAAAAGGCTATAAAAGCAAATTCTCTTTTTATATCTTTGAGAAGTATTTTATATATCAAAAATGAATTTAATATAATTAAACATAAAAGTGTTAGATGGAGTATTAATGTGTAGTGTGTTGCAGAAATTTTTACCATAAGTAAATAAATCCAGAGTAGGAATGGACCTTTTGGTTCAAAAACATCTTTATATATTAGTTTCCCTTTTGCGAGTTGTATAGCTGATGCGAATAACCCTGCCTCGTCAATAAAGGCAAAATATGAGAAGATATAGGGAATCCATAAGAATAATAAAGCACATAACCATATTGAAAAGAAATAAATTTTTTTATGATGTATCGTTTTCATTGATGTTAATTAAACTTTCAACGATATAATTAGGCCTATTTAGAACCTCTTTCCATATTCTTCCCGTATAAACACCAACAATTCCTATAGAGAAAACTATAATTCCAGACAGGAAAAATATAATCACGAGCCAGAATTCTAAAATATGTAAAATTGACAGGATTAAGAAAATTATTCCAGAAAAAAATAAAATAATTCCAAATATAACGATGTATAACAGAGGTAAAATTGAGAAAGAAGTTAGTCCACTTATAAATTCCATAAATGGTCCCATACTTCTTAAAAAGGGGAAATGTGTTTTACCTTTTACTCTTTTTTCACGGACATAATAAATATAGTCCTGTTTAAATCCAACCCAACCTACTATTCCCCTTACATAAGGGTCTTTTTCTCGTATTTTTAAAATTTCGTTCAGTGCTTTTCTTGATATGAGTTTGAAATTCCCTGCTTCTTGTAATAATTTAACTTCAGAGATAAATCTGATAATTTTATATGCAATCTTTGTAAGAACAATTTTAATTTTACTTTCACCTTCTCGTTTTTTTCTTATTGTATGAACAATATCCATTCCTGCTTCCCATTTTTTAATAAGTTGTGGTATTAATTCTGGAGGGTCCTGTAAGTCAGCATCAAGAGTTATAACAGCATCTCCTCTGGCATAATTAAGCCCTGCAATCAGCCCTTGATTATATCCAAATCTTCTGGAAAGATTTATTATCTTTATTCTTGTATCTTCTTCAGCATATCTCTTTAGAATTTCAAGCGATTTATCAGTAGAAGCGTCATTAACGAAAATTATTTCATACTCATAACCTGTATTTTGTATTGCATTTTTCGTCCTTTTTATAAGGTCTGGGATGTTTTCTTCTTCATTCCTGAATGAGAACACAATGGAAATCAGATTTTTTGTATCCATTTAAGAATTTCCTTTACAATGGTCTTTATATCCAGTCCACATATCTTTTGAATATTCTCCCTTCCACCATACACATAGTAATATCTATCATTTATCCCTATCCTTTTAAGTGGTAGTTTTATGTTATTGTCAGCGAGAAATTCAGCGACCAAACTTCCTATACCACCGGCGAGAAAATGTTCTTCAAGGGTAACAATCCCTTTTATATTTTTAACTATAGAAGATAACAATTTTTCATTTAGAGGTTTTATTCTATACAGGTCAATTACACCAGCAGAGATGTTATGTTTTTTAAGTTCTTCAGAGACATCCATGGCTCTGTGAACCATATTTCCCGTTGCTATGATGTAAATATTTTTACTTTGTTTAAAGACGGTTAATCCATCAGAAAAATTTTCATTTTTAGTATAGATATCAGGTAAAAGTTCTCTGTCCAGTCGGATATAGCACGGGGAAGATAAATGATAGGAAATATCAGCCAATTTACCTGCCATTATACTATCTGTAGAGTTAAAAACTACCATATTGGGTAGTGCCCGCATAATTGTTATATCTTCAGTAGAATGATGAGTGGGACCTGAGTCGTGATAACTAAAACCTGCTCCTACTCCTACGGCAACTACAGGAACATTCATGAGGCTTATACATATTCTGGTTATTTCATAACATCTTGCGGTAACAAAGGGCATAATGGCATAAATAAATGTTTTCTTCCCACTTAAAGCAAGCCCTGTTGCTAAGGTAACCATATTTTGTTCAGCGATGCCAACATTTATAAACTGTTCCTTCAGATTATTTCTGAATTTATCAAGGGCGGGTGCTCCCATATCCGCACTTATTACCATTATATTTTTATCTTTTATTGCAAGTTCATATAATCTACCAAAAAAAGCATCTCGCATTGATATTTTATTCATTTTAAGTTCCTTTTTTTAGTAATTCACATATTGCTAATTCTGCTTCTTTACCTTTCGGTGCTACACCATGCCATAACGGTTTGTTTTCCATAAAACAAACACCTTTTCCTTTTATTGTATTGGCTATAATAACCAGTGGTTTTTGGGTTTTATTTGCCCGTTTATGAACTTTTGAAAGAACGGAAAAAAGCTCTTTAAATGAATGGCCATCAATTACAGCAGTATCCCATCCAAAAGATGCCCATCTTTTATCCAGTGGTTCTAATTTCACGATTTTTTCTGTGAAGTCCATAACACATAGTCCATTTCTGTCAACTATGGCAACTAAATTGTCTAACTTATGATGACTTGCAAACATAGCAGATTCCCAGATAGAGCCTTCATAACACTCTCCATCTCCAAGTAGTGTAAATATCATATGGTCTTTCTTATCCTGTTTGGCTGCTAATGCCATGCCTACTCCTATTCCAAAGCCCTGTCCAAGAGAACCTGCTGTAATTTCTACTCCTGGGATATCATGCTGTAAATGTACTCCGAATTTTCCATCTGCCTTACAAAAATTATCTAGCCATTCTATCGGGAAAAATCCTGTATCAGCTAAAACAGCATATAAAATAGGGCTCGCCTGTCCTTTGCTTAAAATAAATCTATCTCTTTTTTCCCATTCAGGTTCATCTGGTTTGTAATTAAGAATTTTCCCGTGATACAAAGCAACAAGAATTTCCACACAGGAAAAAGAAGAGGTTACATGGCCTGTCCCTGCTTTAATACACATATCAAGCACTTTTTTTCTCATTTCACATGCTTTTATTTCTAACTTTTTTATATCATGCATTTTATCTCCTTATCACTCTTGATATACAATTATTTGACTGCCATAATTTTCAAACCTAAATGGAACAAAAAGTCCACCTATCTCTTCTTTTATTCTTTGGTGTAATTCTGGAGGAGCAAAAAATAGCATAAATCCACCTCCACCTGCTCCTAATAGTTTGCCTCCTATTACTCCTGATTCCCTTGCTTTTTCATATATATTGTCAATATATTCATTAGATATTCTTTTGGTTAGTTCTCTTTTTAACTTCCATGTCTCATCAAGCAATTTCCCAAATTCTTTTATATCTTTTCCACCAGCGAGTATGTTTATTGCCTCATCAACCATCTGTTGAATTATTCTTAATTCATATTTCTTTTTGTCAATACAAGAAATCTGTTCTGCTGCAATTTCTGATGCAATTCTTGAGAATCCTGTAAAATAGAGTAGTAAGTGTCTTTGAAGTTCTTCTTTTCTTTCTGATGGAAGAATAATTGGTTCTACTGTGAAACTATCGTCTGGATGGAAAGATATTTTATTAAGGCCTCCAAATGCTACTGCAACCTGGTCCTGCGAGCCAACATTTTCTTTCAGTATCTCCTGTTCAATATATATCGCTTCTTTTGCTAATTTTTCTTTGGATGCCATAGTCCCTTTTAATGCATAAAGAGCATTCAGAAGTCCAACTGTAAAAGATGAACTTGAACCCAGTCCTGTTCTGGCAGGTAGGTCACCATCATGGTGTATCTCAACCCCTTCATCTATTTTCATGTACTCTAATACTGCCTTTACAGCAGGATGTTTAATCTCACCAATAGATTTAACATTTTCTATTAAAGAATATACAACCCTATGTTTGTGTTCAAAAAATGGAGGAAGATATCTACAACTTATATAGCAATATTTATCTATTGTAGTAGAAAGTACAGACCCTTTATTATTACGGTACCATGCAGGATAATCAGTTCCTCCACCGAAGAAAGATATTCTAAAAGGAGTTCTGCTTATAACCATTATATCCTCTCATAAAATTAAAATGTTCTCTTTTTTTACTCCATAGTTCATTAATTTGCTAATCTCTTTTCTTACTTCCCTTTCGTATCTTTTCCAGTTTACTGTAGGGATATCAAAACTTCCCACTTCTACTTCAGGTGTTATTGCAATGATTGTCTTTCCATTAAAGGTTTCACATTTATCTATCTCTCTTATATTTATTTTGAATTTTTTAGCAATATATTTAATAATTTTCTTTAAGTCCTTGTTCCCTACCACAACTACTGCTGTCTCTTCTTTAAGATTATTATAAAATAAACTAAGGCAGTTTTCTAATATATTTTTGTTATAGGAATAAAAAAAACGTAGAAGAAAAAAATAAAACCATTGAGGTGCTTTATATAACTTTTTTATTAAAGGAACAACAGGGTAAATACTTTTTTTATTCAAATTACTTTCAGCCAAAATTTGTTTTCTATTCTTGTTTATTTCGCCTTGAATTTTTCTCGGAAGAGATTTTATTGCTGGCATGAAGGAGTTTATAAAGAGAAATTTCCAGAACAGAGTATTTATCTTAAAATAGCAATCCTGGTATTTCTTTAAAAAACTATTAAACGAAGGTGTTTTTTTGATATTGTCAGCTCGCCATTCTTCTGCTGGTTTAAATTCTGCTAATAAATTGTCTGTATTCGTTGTTATACCTGTTCTGAGTAATTTTATTGCAGGATTTTCTACAAGGGCTAAAATCCTTCCATTAAAAATAGAAGAAAGTGCTGTTGTTGACATTTCTAGACCATCATTAGGTCCTCTATGGTCTATTTTACTGCCTCCCTGTCCCGGATGCCAGGTGTGGTATAGAAATTCTTCTGTATGCCAGATTTCTCTTTTGCCAGCGTTTTTCAGACGGAATGTCATATCATATACACCACATACATGCCCTAAATAATCAATATGTTCATCAGCACCACCTATATCTATTAAGTCATCTCTTTTTGCACACAGGCAGGCGCCATAATTGAGAAGATGTATAGGGTCAGATAATTCAGATACAGGTGTTTTACCATCCCAGCGGAATACCATTCCTTCAGAAGTAATTTCATCAATAGAAGGATAGTTAAATGGATAAAATTTCCTTTTCTTGTTCCTTATCTCATCTATATGTAAAACAATATTGTCATTTTCATTAAATGTCTTGATTATTGACTCTATAAAAGTGCTTCTTACCATCGCATCGCTGTCAGGAATAACTATAATCTTTCCTCTGCTCACAACAATACCTAAATTAAACATTCTGTGTTTATGATGGCAGAAGTCCTCCGGGGTTTCCATTACTATCCACTGGTCAAGAACAGGTATTCCTTTTTTTAATGAATTATTGAGTTTATCCATAAGTTCTTCGGGGATTCTGCTATAATACTCAATCCATATAATTTCATATCTATCCCTCGGAACAGTTTGTTGATTCAAATAATCCAGAATATGAAAACTATGTCTCACAGACCAATCAATGAGAATAATACTCACTTCCGGGTTTTTCAGATTATAGTTTCTATATATGATTTTCATTGTTCTTTGAGTAGTGTTTATCTTTCATATTAAATGTCAAAAGATATTTCATCAGTTGATGGTTTATTCTTTCCAATTTACATATTGTTGAGGATTTATAAATAAAATTTTCATAGTATTTTTTCTCAGTCAAAAAATCTATTAGGTATTATATAAATCCCATCTCTGGGATTCTGTAGTTCCCAGTTCGTTTCAAATGGTCTGCAGTCCGTTATTTCAAAGTTCATTGCATCTTCCCATATATCAATCTCGTCCCTATCTCCACTTTGAATTCTACCTTTTCTTAAAACAAGTTCTATTCTATAGTTCCCAATTGTCAGGTTTGTCGGTCCTATTTCTATTCTTAGGTTCATTACTTCCGTCTCAAAATATTTATTATGTAATTCTGCGGAAGCACCAGAAAATATCATTATTCCATTTTTGTCATATATCCTGAATACAATATGGTATTTTTCTTCAATTTCACCTTCAAGATGAACAGATAAAATGATTTTTTCATTGTATTTAAATCCTATCCTCGGATTTCCTTCTTCATCAAATAATTCGGTTTTAACAAAGTAGAATTTCTTGTTTCTTATTTCTTCTTTATCTCTTATCCTTAAAGAGGAAATACCTCCATATTTCTGGATAAATGCCTCTTCATATTCTCTTGTAATTTCATCACTATTTCCTGTTTTCTTTATCTCCCCTTTTTCAATCCACATAACTTTATTACACAATCCCCTTACAGCAGACATATTATGACTTACAAAAAGGACGGTTCTTCCTTCTTTTGCTACCTCACCCATTTTACCGAGACATTTTCTCTGAAAGGCAATATCCCCTACTGCTAAGACCTCATCCACAAGTAGAATTTCTGGTTCAAGATAAGCAGCAACTGAAAAGGCAAGTCGGACATACATACCTGCACTGTATCTTTTAACAGGAGTATCAAGAAACTTGCCTATTTCTGCAAATGAAACAATATCATCAAATTTTCTGTCTATTTCTTTTTTCCTCATACCTAATATAGCAGCATTTAGATAGATATTTTCTCTCCCTGTTAATTCAGGATGGAAACCAGTCCCTACTTCCAGGAGTGAACCAACCCTGCCTCTAATTTCAACATAGCCATATGTAGGTTTTGTTATTCTGGATAGAATTTTTAAAAGGGTGGTCTTCCCTGCTCCATTTCTTCCTATTATACCTATAACCTCTCCCTTCATTATTTCCAGTGATACATTTTTCAATGCCCAGATATAGTTAATTTCTCCTTCTCTTTTAAAAGTTTTTTTGAAAGGGGTAGAGATAAACTTTACTATTTCATCTCTCAGTGTTCGGTAAGGCAATTGTTCCCCTATTCTATATCTTTTACTCAAGTTTTCTATCTTAATTGCAATCTCTCTATCCATTTTTCTTTATACAATATCAGCAAATGTATCTTCGGTCTTTTTGAAATATAGCATACCTAAAAGTAGAATAAGCATAACAATTCCAGTAGAAACAGATAGCATCTTCATATCAGGTTTTATACTTCCCAATAATGTCCATCTGAAACCCTCTATTACACCTACCATTGGATTCAGTCCATAAAGTGCTTTCCATTGTTCAGGAACAACAGAAGATGGATAGGCAATAGGAGTAGCAAAGAGCCATAATTGTACAAGGAAATTCATTGCATAACGAACATCACGATATTTCACATTTAGGGCAGATAACCACAACCCTACACCTGTTGCTGTTATAATTGCAAGTAGAAGGAAGAATCCAGCATAGAAAATTTTAAAAGAAGGTACAATCCTATAAAATATCATCATACCTACCAGTATTATAAATGCAATAATGAAGTCAAGAAGATTATGAAGAACTGATGACAGGGGTAATAAAATACGGGGGAAGTATACTTTTGTTATTACCCTTTGATATTCAACAATACTGTTAGTTGCATTTATTAAACTGTTAGAAAAATATGACCATGGGACCAAAGCACTATAAGCAAAGATTGGATATGGAATATTATCTGAAGGGATTTTTGCAAATTTGCCAAAAAATATAGCAAATATAATCATTATAGAAAATGGTTGAATAATTGCCCATGCAATACCTATGGATGTCTGTTTGTACTTCACTTTTATATCTTTCCATATAAGAAATAGAAGTAATTCCCTGTATTGCCAGATTTCTTTTAATGTTTCCCAGCCAAATTTGCTATCTGCTCGTATTCTAATTATCTGTTCTTTATCCATTGTTTAAATTATTTTAAACTATTTAAACTAATTTGTCAAGGGGGGACAGGATTATTTTTTCAGAAAAGACCTTAAGATGTCCATATTTTTAGTAAAGAGTTCTGATTTTTTTAATAGGCCTTCAACTTTTGAGAGCCGGGTAGAATAGTGTTTGTTAAGTTTTTTATCAGATGTTTTAACTGCTTTTTTTATCTCTGCTATTGTTTCCGTAAGAAGACGGTTCCTTTTTGTAAGTCCTGTTTTCAGTTTTTCAAAGATAATACCCTCTATATCTTCATTGGCTGTGTATAAACTTCTTGCATAACCTTTCCGCCATATTTTTTTCACTGCATTCCAGTCCTCTAATGTTTTAAGATTTATACTTATATTGGCTTTGCTTACACCTAATTTTCTACTTATCTCAATTGGTGAGAGTGGTTCAGGTTCTATATAAAGAAGTGCATATATCTGACAGACAGTTCTATTAAGTCCTATACTTTCTCCTAAATTGCCTATGGTTTCTATAAATTTTTCTGTGATGTCCATTATGTTTTTTATCTTTCTTTTGCTTATTCGCCCGTCTTGTCCTGACGGGTTTTAATCATATACCTCACAGTTCAAAAAACTTTTACTATAAATTTTTCTGTTTATAACAAGGAGTAACTTTCCTTAAGAATATCCTTAAAGTTATCTAACTCGTCTGGTTTTGCTACGAGTAAATCAATTCCAATTTCAATCCGTTCTGAAAAAAAATAGAAATATGGTTTCACTCTTTCAATCGGATGTACTTTCTCTGTTTGCGCAATTACAAGAAGGTCTATATCACTTATTCCTGTTTCTTGATTTTTGGCGAGAGAACCAAATATTCTTATATCTTCTATTTCAGAAAATTGTTTTTTTGCCTCTATGGCGATTGTTCTCAATTTTTTTAAAAGTGCCTCTCTATCTATTGATATGCATTTCACAGAATTTAATGATTTTATCTGCCGCATCTATTGCCTCTTTTGCCTGTTTTTCTGTAAAATAATCAGATGGTTTACCTGATGGGAATCCATTTGGATACCTTGGGGGGATATAATATAAATCAAGTAATTTTCCTGCATCTTTTATATTCTCGGATATTTCTATTTTTTCTGATATTAAGTTTAACATTTCTGTTATTGAATGTCCCCATAAGGTTAATCCAATCCTCATACCTATGCTTTTAACAATTTTTTCTGCTGATTGTTGTGAAGTGAAACATACCCATTCATAGTATTTATTTTTAAGGTCTTCCTTTGCTTTTTCAAAATCCCTTTTTCCCTGTTCGTACCAGTCCTTCCATCTGTTCATTTTAATATCCTGCAAAATCTAAGAAATTACGGTGTAAAAGTTCATTTTTTACTTTACATTTTTTTGTTTCTTATGTCAAATTAGGGATATGGATGTATAGGAATGATTTCTTTTCTCTTTCTCCACGAGGAGAGGAAGATAAAAGAATAGTTTCTCTCCATTGAAAGAGAACTGAAAAGTGAGGAGATAATAAAGATAATCTCTTAGTAAGTAGAAGATATATTATTTAGCATATCTTTTGCAGGTGTAAAATCAGGATTTAGTTCCAGTGTCTGTTTTAAAAGATAGACAGCAGTATCTTTATCTCCCCGTATTAAGAATGTATTTGCAAGTAAAAAACTTGCTCTGAAGTCATAAGGAAGTAATTTATAGTATTGAAGTGCTTTTTTATGTGCACTGTATATATTGTTTTGCTGGATGTCATACTGAATATTTTTAATACTTAAGTTAGCAAATCCCTTCCATGATACATCAGGAATTAAAGGACCTGGTTTTGTGTTGAAGAAAAAAGCAAATATACCTGCAATCAGACAAATAATAACCGGTTGTAAAAGTTTTTTCTCTTTCAGTTTTTCAATACACCAGACAATAAGACATCCCGCAGAGATAGAAAAACAACTAACTGCTGGAAGACGGTATCTATCCGTTATAAAAAAAAGAACTACCCATAGAACATTGGAGATGGTAAAGGTGATAAATATAAAATTTTTCTTCCAGTTTCTGAACAGGATAATCAGTCCTGTAAAGCCAAAAGGAACAATAAACCCAAACTTTACAAAAGCAATTTTTAATACGGGTATAATTTTCTCCATTATGTAAACATTAAGATTTTGAGGCCATTCATAACTTGTAAAAAAGAGTCCCATCTTGATGAAAAAAAGTTTCCAGAAGGCAATGGATAAAGGACTTAATAATTCTCCTTTAGGATAATGAAAAAGTCCGAGTGAATCAGCACTGTTGCCTATTTTCCAGTTTATAGGTCCATTTGTACATATCGGGACAAACTTACCACTTACATAGTAATTTCTTATAGTAACAGGAATTATTACTAATGCAGAGATAAATAAAATTAAAGAGAAAATGTATAAAGGTTGCCATTTTGCTTTTATTTTCAGTGGCAAAAAATTTTTTGCAGGGTATAGATAAAGTCCTATAAGAAGAAAAGGAAGAAAGATGGCAATAGTTGGTTTTGAAAGTGCTGCAAGTCCTAAAACCATGCCTGTGAAAATCCATTTTGTAAGAGAAGGTTTTTGTAGAGAATAGTAGATGAGAAATATAAACAGGATATATAAAAAACATATTAATCCATCGCTTAGAATAGCAGAAGCGTATACAATAGAGGTTCTATAAAATGCAACTAAAAATGCGGCAATAATTCCTGCCCATTCATTATAAAGTGTCTTTCCTATATAGTACAACAGAAAGCAGAGAAGAACATCCATAATAAGTTGAATAAGGGATATTATTATAAGGTTCCCCGATGATAAAAGATGATATGCAGCAAGAAAATAAGCATATAATGGAGCCATATAGAAAGGAGCACCATTCACATACCATGGATGTTTTAAAATCTGTTTTGCCCATAAAATAAATGTTTTCTGGTCATAGCCGTCCATAAGCAAAGGGTTAAAGTAAGCGGTATCCTTGAATAAATAGAGATAAATAAATCTTAAAATGAGACCTGCAAGGAGTATTATATAAAGTAAAGTTCTATATGTGTTTTGAGATTTCTGATGCTTTTTTGACATCTTCTATACAGTCCTTAATAATATCTTTTATGTTATACTTAGGAGAAAAACCTGTAATGTTTCTGATTTTTGAAATGTCAGGAACTCTTTTAATCATATCTTCAAAGCCCTTTGAATAAATATCTTGAGGATTAAGAAAGATAACTTCTGAGGAACTACCTGTCATATTTTTTATCATCAAAGCAAGGTCTTTTATAGTTATTTCTTCTTCACTGCCCATATTGAAAACGTCTCCGTATGCTTCTTCTTTTGTTATAAGTTTTAATATCCCTTCTATTATATCTTTTACATGGATGAAGCATCTTGTTTGTTGTCCATCTCCAAAGACAGTTATAGGTAAATTATTTAGTGCCTGTTTTATAAAACGAGGGATAACCATACCATATCTATCACTCTGTCGTGGTCCTACTGTATTAAATAGTCGTACAACTATCACAGGAAGTTTCTTTTCTTCATAAAATGCAAATGCAAGGAACTCGTCTATTGCTTTTGTACAGGCATAACTCCATCTTCTTTTCTTAGTTGTCCCTATAACAATATCTGCTTCTTCTTTGAATGGGACATTTTCATTTTTCCCGTATATTTCGGATGTAGAAGCAAGAAAAATTTTTTTGTTGTATTTTGCACAATATCTTAAAACATTGTATGTGCCTTCCACGTTAATTATCAGTGAATCAACTGGATTTTCCATTACTCTTTTTACACCAACAACTGCAGCAAGATGAAAAATAAAATCAGATTTTTTTATTAATTCTTCTAATAATGCAGAGTTAAGGATGGTGTCTATAAAAAGATGAAGATTACTTTTGTTTAAGATATTTTCCACATTACCAATAGAGCCGGTAGAAAGGTCATCAATAATCGTAACATCTTTACCTGATAAAACAAGTGTTTCTGCAAGATGAGAACCAATAAATCCACAACCACCTGTGATTAGATATTTCATTTTTTCCTCTTTTATATTATAAAAAAAATTTGACAAAAACAAAAATATATTTTTAAATGAAGAAAAATTTGAAGTTAAAGGAGGTGAAAAAAATGGCAAAAAAATGTGCAGCAAAAAAGGCAACAAAAAAAGTTGCTAAGAAATCTGTAAAGAAAGCTGCTAAGAAAAGAAAATGAGAAGGAAGAAGAGAAAATTAAAATGGCGTTCTAAAAAGGCAAATCATCGTAAGAGACCTACAATGGGCTGAAGTTTAGATGAAGAGTGAACTAACAGATGTTTCAAGATGTATTCGTTTAATTGCTTCAGCGAGAAGCCCTGATACAGATAGTTTTACAAAGTGATGTGGTAGTATATCAGTTGCAATGGTATCTGTAATGATGACCTCTTTGAAAAGAGAGGAAGTAAGTTTATTGGCTATATTGTTTGAAAATACAGCGTGTGTACAGGCACCATAGATAGAAGAAGCACCTTCATCAAGTAATTTATGAGCTGCTTCAACCATTGTATTTCCAGTGGAGATTAGGTCATCAATAATGATGGCTTCACAGTTTTTTACATCTCCTATTACATGAACTGTCTCTACCATATCGGGACCTATACGTCTTTTATCTACAATTGCAAGACCTGCCTCAAGTCGTTTTGCAAAAGCACGAGCTGCTTTTACTCCACCAACATCAGGTGCTACCACTACAGGGTTTTTAAAATTCTTTCCTTTTAAATAGTTGACTATTACGGGTGCTGCAAACAGATGGTCTACAGGAATATCAAAAAAACCTTGTATTTGAGGAGCATGTAAATCCATAGTTAAAATTCTATCTGCACCTGCTGAAACAAGGAGATTAGCAACAAGTTTTGCTGTAATTGGAACACGTGGTCTGTCCTTTCTGTCCTGTCTGGCATAACCGTAATAAGGTAACACAGCAGTAACTCTTTTAGGTGATGCTCTCCTGAAAGCATCCAGTGTGATAAGAAGTTCCATAAGATTTTCGTTTACAGGTGGGCAGGTTGGCTGGATAACAAAAACATCTTTTCCTCTTACATTCTCTTCTATCTGTAAACATATCTCTCCATCTCCAAATTTATATATATTAATCCTGCCTAATTCTTTACCTAAATGTTCAGCGATTTTTTTAGATAAATCAGGATTTGCATTCCCTGAAAATATAAGACAATCATTCATCTGTTACCTCCTGTTATTGATAGAAATTGTTTTGCTTTTTCTATATCTTCCTGAGTGTTAATTCCGAGGCATTCATCGGGTGTTTCTGTGGTATATGTGCCTATAGTTTTGCCATTGGCGGAAAGAAGTTTAATAACATCTGTTAGATAATATTCATTTTTTATCGGGTCAGGTTGAACCTTTGAAAGTGCGTCAAAAAGTGGTTCTTTTTTAAATACATATATTCCTGCATTAATCTCTTTTATGGACTTTTCTTCCTGTGTAGCGTTAAGTTCTTCTATTATAGAAAGCACCCTACCCTTTCCATCTCTTTTTATTCTTCCATAGCCAGTAGGATTGTTTACAAAGGCAGTGAGGATTGTCCCGTCATTCTGTCCATTTCTATGGATAGTTATAAGTTGATTGAGAGTGTTTATAGTTACAAAAGGGACATCTCCACACAGAATAAGGATATCTCCTTTATAATTAGCAAGTTTTTCTTTCGCCTGTAATACTGCATCTCCTGTTCCTTTTAAAACAGTTTGTTCTGCATATTCTACTTTTTTATTTTTTAATTGTTCAAAAACATCTTCCTTTTTATACCCCACTATTACAATTATTTTTTGTGGAGTGAGTTTTTCTATGGTATCGAAAAGATATAAAAGAATTGGTTTACCGAGAAGTTTTCTCACTACTTTTTGAGATTCTCCACCAAGTCGTTTACCCTGCCCTGCTGCAAGTACAATTATTGCAAGATTTAAATCCATGAAGCACACTCCTTGTCACTGTACATTTATGATTACTGCCCGGCGAGGATTTGAACCTCGAACCTCGGCTCCAAAGGCCGGTGTGTTACCATTACACCACCGGGCATACTAATATTTAAATTCTGGATTTAGAGAATTATTTTAATATATTTTTAATGAAAGAAAAAATTTATACTTCTTGAGTAACTCTTAAAACTTCAGATACAGTTGTTAATCCTTCCTTTATTTTTAATGCCCCATCCATTCTTAATGTCACAAGTCCTTTTTTTAAGGCGGTTTTTTTAAGTTCAGTAGCAGAGATTTTTTCTGATATAAGCCCCCGTATTTCTTCATCAATAATAAGAAGTTCAAAAATCCCCTTCCTTCCGTAATAACCTTCATTCAGACACGTTTTACATCCCTTACCAGAGATATATTTTATCTTAGCAACAACATCTCTTTCTGAAAAAATTTGTTGTAGTTCTTTTACAGGTGGTTGTGTTTCTTCAGAGCACCAGGGACAGTTAAGACGGACAAGTCGTTGTGCCATTACTCCTACCAGTGAGGATGCAATGAGATAAGGTTCTATACCCATATCAATCAATCTAATAATAGCACTTGTTGAATCATTTGTATGAAGAGTACTGAAAACAAGGTGTCCCGTGAGAGATGCCTGAATGGCCATTTCTGCTGTTTCTCTGTCTCTTATTTCTCCCACCATTATGATATTAGGGTCGTGTCTTAATATAGATCGCAATCCATTGGCAAAAGTAAGTCCTACTTTTGGATTAACCTGTATCTGATTTATGCCTTCTATATTGTATTCAACAGGGTCTTCTAATGTAATAATATTTATATCTGGATTGTTTATCTTGGATAGTGCTGCATATAAAGTTGTTGTTTTTCCACTTCCTGTAGGTCCTGTTAGTAGAATTATCCCATGGTCTAAGTGTATTAGTTCATTGAATTTTTTATATGTGTCTTCAGAAAATCCCAGCTCATTAAGAGTAAAAAGAAATGTGCTTCTATCGAGCAACCGAAGGACAACTGACTCTCCAAAGAATGTAGGAATGATGGAAACACGGATATCTATTTTCTTACTATCTACTTTTATAGAGGTTCTTCCATCCTGGGGGATTCTCTTTTCTGCAATGTCCAGATTGGATATTATTTTTATTCTTGTTACTATAGCAGGATGGAATTTCCTCGGTAGAATGAAGATATCATGTAAGATACCATCAATTCTATATCTTACTTTAAGGACAGATTCTCCAATCTGTATATGTACATCACTTGCGCGCATAGATATGGCTTTATATAAAATCTGATTGACCAGACGGATGATAGGTGCTTTGTTGGCAAGGTCAAGGAGATTCATACTTTCAATATCAATATCTTCTTCAAGATGTGTCATCTCTTCAGAACTGAGGTCATCTATTACCTTCTGGGATGTAGTTGGATGGTAATAATATTTATCAAGGCATTTTTGTATTGTTTCTGTTGAGGCAAGAGCAATTTTTATATCCCTGTTAAGTCGTGTTTTTATTTCACTTATATCTATCTTTAAAAGGTCATCTGTGGCTATAAGTATTTCGCCTCTATCATTCTTTAATGGGAGAATACAGTTGTTTTTTAAAAAGGAGAAAGGGAAAAAAGATAATAACTCTGGGTCAACCATCTCTTCAGGATTTTCTATCCAGAGGACTGACTTACGTTCCATTTTATTTTTTAATTTTATCTCCAATAATACTCTGTTCTTTTTCTTTTTTAATTGCCTCTGCTTCCTCAAAGGTTGTTATAATGTTTGGTGTAATAAAGATAAGAAGATTGGTTTTTGTGGATTTTTTAGAATTATATCGGAACAACTTCCCAAGTAAAGGAATATCTCCGAAGAAAGGAACCTTTTTTACAGTATTTTCTGTATCATCTCTTACCAGTCCACCTAAAACCACGGTTTTTTTATTGGGAACTATTAGTGTTGTATCTACTGACCTTTTGGCTGTTGTTGGTGCTTCTTCCAGACCACCTTCAATGACTTTTGTTACTTCTTGCGATATCTTCAATCGGACATATTTATCCTGACTTATCTGGGGGGTAATTTTCAGTGTAATTCCAACATCCTTATAATCATAACTTTTTATTATGTCCCCTGTGGAACCCGTAGTGCTCTGAATAAATCGTGTCTCCTTTAGATAAGGTATATTTTCACTTACGTTTATAACTGCTTCCTGGTTATCACTGGTAACTATCTGAGGTGTGGAGAGGATATTGAACTCTCCTTCTTTTGAGTAAAGGTTAATAAGTGCTCCTATATCCAGTGGATATGTAAGAGTACCTTTATATACACCTATTGAAAGTCCCTCAGGAGCAATACCTGTAGTAGCATATGATTGGATATATCCAAAATTTGTTCCTGCTCCTCCTGTAAATCGTTCGTCATCAAAGGTGTCTGTTGCAGCCCATTCTATCCCCATTCTTTTTGTTGTTTCGTAGGATACCTCTGCAATAAGTGCTTCTATAAGAACCTGATTTGTTAGCACATCAAGTTCCTTTATTATTTTTTCTATATTAGGAAAGTCATCAGGGTCAGCATTAACAATAAGAGAGTTAGTTGCTTTTGCTGCTACTACAGATGGTTGAACAGGAGGTGCCTCGCCCCTTCTGATGGTTTGTTTTGGTCTGGTAAGGAGCTGTGTTAAGATTTTTGCAACTTCTTCAGCATCAACATTCTCAAGACGGTAAATTTTTAAAACATCTCTGCCCGGGGGAGAAGGAATGTCTATCTTTTTTACGATATCCTGAATTTTAGCGATGTTTGCACCTGTATCAGATATAACGAGAGAGTTGGTTCTACTATCTACTGTAATCTGTCCATTTTTTGTGATATAAGGGGAAAGTATCTGGGCAAGAATATCAGGAGGATAGTGTTTAAGAGGAATTATCTGGATGATAAAATCTTCCATTTTATCAGAAGGAATATCTCCTATATTGATTTCACGCATTCTTATCCTTGCTTCTGTTGAAGGGATTATAATGGAGAGAGAATCTTTTTTAATAACTGAATATCCATAAAGATTCAGAATGGTTTTAAAAATTTTATCTATCTCTTCTGCAGGTACAGGTTTATTAGCATATACAGTTATAGTTCCTTTTACATTTGGGTCTATAACATAATTTTCTTTAGTAAAGTCCCCTACAAATTTTATAAATGTTTTAATATCTACATTATTGAGGTTAAGAATAAGGTCTTTTGCAGGAGATTCTACTATTAAAAATGTACAAAATATCCCTACTATTATAATAAATGGACATTTTTTCATAGGAAGAAATTTTAAGGAAGTGGTAATCCACCACCGCCAATACCACCACCAATACCACCACCAATGCCACCACCGCCTCTACCTTCGCGGTCATATGATTGTTTCGTTCGGATGTTATCAAGTGCTGTAAGGATTTCCTGTCTTACTGATTCATCTTTTTCCACTCTGAGACGTTCTAAAAGTTTTATTAGTATGTCATCGGAAGAATCCCTTAGTCCTATGGTTTTAATTGCCTGTTTTCTGATTTCAGGGTCTGGGTCATTCAAATAATCCAGTGAAAGAGAGGCACTTACACCGAATAAATTCTGTTCATATTCTCTTCCACCCCTGTTTCTTGTGTCACCACCATAGTTTACGTACCACTCAAGTGTATCCTGGATTGCTTTTTTTACTGCTGGCTCTTTCTCATATTTAAGACGAACAAGCATAGTTCTGATAGCAAGAAGGTCCCTCACTTCTGCCAGTGCTTCTTCACTACTTCTTCTCCCCTCTTCAGAGGTGGAGATTCTTTTTCTTGCAAAAATTTGGGTAGCATACTTTCTTACAAGCGGGTCGTTGTCCTGCAAATATTTTAATAGTGTAGAATCGGTTCCAAATATCATATCAAGTCCCACAGAGGCAATATCCCTTACTTCAGGGTCTGGGTCAGATAGTAATACATAAAGGTCAGGTATAAATACTACCCCTCCCATACCTGTTGAACCTTCAGTTTCGCTTCCACCTCCTTCTTTAGATATAGCAAGTAAACTTCTTATTCCTCCTTCCTGTCCGCCACCTGTCCCTTCTTCACCTATCATACTCAAAGAAATTGACTGGATTGCTTGTTTTCTAACCGTAGGGTCAGGATGTCTTAACATTCCTCCTAATACAGATGCCATAAAATCCCTTATTACACCCTGTCGTTTTTCTTTATCTTCCTCATCACTCCTCCATTCGCTTGTAGAAGTGGTTCTTGAACTGGAACCGGTACTTACTCTAGAAGTTGTGGAGGATGTCTGTGCAAAAATAGGGGAAAAAGATGATATACATAGTCCTGTAATAATAAGAATGTTTAATATTTTTCTGTTCATTGGTACCCTCCATATTTTCTCTTTCTTAGTTTTATTATACCCATTTTTTCTCTTATATGAAACAGCATCAAACATAGACATCAGAACTTTTCAAGCAGACCTGGTTTTATCTCCTTTTCCGATTTTTCTAAATCAGGTTTGGTCAGTGTTTCTGCTTCTTGATAGGTAGTTACAATATGTGGAGTAAGGAATAATAGTAGTTCACTGTTAGTAGTGGTATAAGTCGGTTTTTTAAACAGATACCCGAGTATAGGAATTTTTCTGAGGAAAGGTACTCCTGTTTCTTTCTTTTCTTTTCTCTGCTGTATCATCCCGCCTATTACAAGTGTCTGACCATCAAATACAGTAACATTTTGAGTTGTTTCTCTGGTTGATATTATGGGTAATTCTGTTGAGTAGTTAAGTCCTGCTGCCACCGCCTGAAGTTTTCGTGTCTCTACAAGACGTGAGTCATAGATATTCATAGAAAGGAAAACAGTTCTGTTTCTCTGTATGATAGGAGTGACTTCAAATTCTGTTCCAACTGTTTCCTCATACACGTTAATGGTTCCTCCACTGGTTGTTGTGGTAGTGGTGGTACCAGTTGTAGTTGTTTCATATTCCGGTATAATATAAGGATAATTCTGAATCACTCTTATGATTGCAGTAGTTCCATTAAGACACATAATCTTAGGTGCCTGAACAAGTTTAACTTCGCCCTGTGAAGCCAGTGCACTTATGAGAGTGTTAACGTCCTTATTTGATAGTCCAAAAGAGAAGGTATCGTCAGGTAAAGTTGATGACATACCAGGTGTATAAGTAGGAGTTATGCCAAACTTAGGACCCGTCAGTGTTGCATCTATTGCTTCTACTAATCTTGAACTTATAAGCCAGTCAATGGAAAATGTATTTGTTCCAGAGAGTGCTATTTCAATAATTTTTGCTTCAAGAAGTACCTGGGATATGGGCATATCAAGAGAAGATATAACATCCTGTATCTGCTGAAGTAAAGTTGGATTAGAAACATCAACAAGAATGGAGTTGGTTCTCGGGTCATGTACTATCGATTCCATCTTGAATGTTTCTCTCAGCGATTTTGCAATCAGTGAAGCATCTCCATAAAAGATATTGAATACTCGCCTGCTTTTTTCTTTTAGTACTTTTGTCCTTGCATTATATTCATCTTCATTCATTATCTTTATTACTTTATCTTCTTCTAAATATTTAAGTTTGTTTGCCTCGCATATAAGGTCAAGCACCTTTTGTAAAGGTAGGTCCTGAACATTTATTGTAACCCTTCCTGTTATACCCTTGCTGATTATAATGTTGGCTCCTGTAAGGTCATATATCAACTTTAGTGTCTGTTCCAGGTCAGCATTATTAAGATTCAGTGTAATAGGAGTTTTGCCTATTTCACCGAGGATTGGTTTTTCTTCATCTTCCCTTTTCTGAACAATCTGTTCTACTTGTAATCTTGCCTTATTTGCAAGACGGATTGCTTCTGAAAATTGTTTTTGCTCATATGCCTGCTTAGCCATAGATATTGTAGACCTTGGTTCGGTCATTTCAAAAGATGGTATCTGATGTTTTTTCTCTGTATCCTGTAGATATTCATAAGCATCAAGAAGGGCTTTTTGAGATGCCATAGCGAGTGTTTCAAACTCGTCTTCTTTAAGTACATCTACCTCTGTATCTTTTCCTTCTATTGGATTAAATGTCTGTTTAACACCACTTTTACCTAACTGTGTTTCAGCCACCTTTATGTACCGGTTTATTTGATTTTGTCTGTATGAAGGATTAATTCCCTGTATGGATTTGAAGATAGAAATGGCTTCTGCATAATTCTTTGCATAATAAGCATTTAGGGCTTTCATATACATAAGGTCAATATCAGACCGTGTCTGTTGAGCATGTAAAACCCCTATGGCGGTAAAAGTGAATATAAATATCATCAACACCAGTTTAGATCGTATACCTCTTTTTTTCATCTTTTCCCCCTGTTAAATATAATACCTCTTATAATTATTAAAATCAAGTTTTTGCTTATCAATCAACGGGTATTTCGTATATAATTCCTTCTTTTGAAAGATAGAGTTTATCCTTTTCTTTTCTTATGATTCTGAAGCCCTCAACCACATCGCCAATTGTCACTCTGTATGTTTTATTTTTACCTTCTATAAACAGATATTCAACACCTTCTATCACTAACCGTCCTCTGTATGTTAAGTCACATCTTTTTTCTGGCATAATAAGAGATTCCGCCGGTTTTTCTACCGGTTGTATTTGAGATGGTCCCTTATCTCTAAGAATAGGTTGTATCTGGGACTCCTTATCTTTTAGAATAGGTTTATAAGATGGGGGTTGTGGTTTAGAGATAGAACTTAATTTTTCTGCCTCCATTTTCTTCTCTTCCTTAATTACACTGACAACCTTTGAAGGCCTTAATATAGATATTACAGATGGTTTTGGAGCGAGAGATATACGTGTAATCTCTGGTTTTTCAAAAACCTGCATAGTTAAGAGTCCTGGTGAAAATGGGTCTCTTTTTCCTTCTATATCTATCTTTTCTTTCTTTAATGCAAACTTAAACTCCTCTTCAGTTAAAGGGATTTTCTCCTCAGTACGAGAAATAGGAGCTGTTTTTTCTTTAGATACGTCTTCTCCGACTATATCTGACAGACGTTTCTGTGGGTCCTGAAATCTCTCTATAAAAAAGAATATCTCATAGATCCATGCTATTAAGAGGATAAGAAAAACAAATTTAAATATATTTCTTCTTATAAATGGTATTAAAAGGAATGGTTCTTTATATTTAACTGTGGTTTTTTTATCATTTATAGAAGGAGCAGGTTTTTCAACCTTTGTTTCTTTCTTCTTTCTTATAGATGAAGAGATAAAATGCTTTATATTTCCTGATGCAAAAGAGAGATTATTCTGTGCTTCTTTTTCTGTCTGCTTTGCTTCTCTGGAAAGAGCAGAAATTTTTGCAGTAATAGCAGCAGGTAAAGGTGTCTCTAAATCTTTTATATACCCTGGAATTTCTTTCTTCTCTTCTGCCTGTTTTAATATTTCCTTTCGTCCCTTATTCTGCTCATAAAGAAGTTTTCTTCTCTTGATAAATTCAAGAAGTTCCTCTTTCCTTGTTGTTTGATTGGAATTTGTTACAGAAGGAGTTAAAGTGGAGGTGCTTTTCTTTCTTTCTTCTTTTTGCCTACTCTCTTCTCTCTTTTTAAGTGCCTCTAATTTTTTCTGTTGTATCTCTTCCTTTCTTTTTTTTCTTTCTTCGTCTTTTTTCTGTTTCTTTTCCAGAATGGCTAATGCACGTTTCTTTTTTATCTCTTCTCTTATCTCTTTTATTTCTTGAAGTTTATCTCTTCTCTTTTTCCGTCTGTTGCTCCCTTCCATATGTGTTTTCTCTATTTCTTTAGGAATCGCTTCTTTATTGACTGGAGGTATTGATTCTGGATTACTATTGAGAATAGGGGGTATTGTCTTTTCAGAAGGCATAATTTTTGTTTTCTTTTTCTCAATAAAATTCAGCAATTGTTTTTTCTTTTCTTCTCTTATAATATCAGCTTTTCTTTTCTTTTCTTCCATTCTCTTATCCTTCAGATTCTTTTGTTCCTTGTTTCTTTATAATTACAGCGTTAAGTCCTGCTGATATTTTAAATAAACCTTCGTTTTCTTTTGTTACAGAAAAATTTTTTAATAAGAAATAAGAAGAAGGATTTTCGATATATTTAAGGAATCTCATAACTTCATTACTTGTACCTTTTATTCCTAATTTTATAGGTAATACTTGATAGAATGCTACCTGTTGAGGTTCTCCCGGGGATATATTTTCTACATAGGTTACTCCTGCATCAATGATAAGTCCTATTAAATCCTTTACTACTTCAAACTGTAATGCTAATTTTGGAATCTGTTCAGGAGGAACAAGTCCTGTTGTTTGAAAGCCGAGAGAACCGGGCAATAAAACATTTCTCTTCTCTGCCTTTTTATAAAGACGGTCCTGGGAGAAATAAAGAAATTCTTTGTATTCAATTGATGGATAAAGTGTAAACTCTGGGACCACAGGATATGTAGTGGAAAAATTGTTTAAAAAGAAATTGAACTTCTTTTCAAGATATGTTTTTTCTTTTGTTAGTTTTGCTATCAGTTCAGGAGAGGGTGCTTCTTCCTTTCCTGTTTCATAGGCATTTATCTGAGAATATTTGGTTTTTATTTCTTCTTCTAATTTCTTTATCTCCATCCGTGTCTTTTTTGTCAAAAAATATCCTGCTACCATTATGCCTATCACTACTATTAGAGAAAGTAAAAGCGAAAATTTTTTTAAAAAACTTTTTATCTTTTTCATTTGATTTCTACCAGTAAAGAAAATTGAAGTTTATCTTTTGTTTGACTAACTTCACAGGAACTTATATTAACCGATTTTATAAAATCAAGTTCAGACAGTTTAGTCACAAATGTTCTAAAATCACTGAATGCTGTCTTTATATCTGTTACTATTACTTCTCCATTTAAAGTAAATACTTTCTCTTCTTCTATTTTTATATCAACTGCTGGCTGTTGTTCCGCACTCCGCGCGACTGCTTCTGGAACAGGCGCTGGTGCAGAAGGAGGTCCTGGTGGAGGAACTCCAGGTGGTGTGGGTGGTCCCGGTTGCGGTCCCGGTGGTGCAGCTGGTGTTTCCTGTGGCGTTGATGCAGGTGCACCTGCTCCCTGTCCAGGTATAAAAGAAACGATATATATTCTACTATTTGGAAGAGCACTACCCAGTGTTACAATACGTCTTAACCAGATATCCTTTTCATTAATAATTTTTTCTATAATTTCTACCTGTCCTTTTATTCCTGCTATCTCTCCTTTTAATTTATCTACCTCAGGTTTATACTTTTCATACTGTTTTAGAGAAACATCCATTTCGGTAAGTATACCTTTTAACATTGATTTCTCTTGGTTGAAAAAAAGAGTTGGAGTAATTGCTATGAGACCTGCCATAACAGCGGATAGATAAATATAAGGTCGGTTATATCTAAATTCACGAACCCTTTCTACTTCTTCAGGAAGCAGGTCAATATTTACCGTTGTTTTCCTGATTTTTCTTAAAGCAATGCCTAATAAGATAGTAAGTTCTGTTTCTGAAGAGCGAAGTTTAGTATATTCTTCATCAACCTCTATACCAGAAAGTACATTAAAGTAAAATGTGGGTATTCTAGATTTTTCCTGAAGGAAGTCCTTAAATCCTTTTAAGAGAACACCTCTGCCGCATAGATATAGTTCTTCCAATTCAGGCCCTTTCTGAGTAAATCTCCAGTAGTCAATAGAATTTTGTATTTCTGTATGTAAACTTTCAATACTTGTTTTAACCCCAGGAATTTGTATATTGCCTGTGATTTTTTTCCCTTCTGCTTCAGCATAAGAGATTGATTCTGATTCAGATATAGCATTTGTTATTGTATCTCCTGATGTAGTAAGTGAACGTATGAGCATTTTTTCGCGGTAAATAATAATAAAGTTAGAAGAAGTGGCACCCACCTCAAGAATTGCTTGACATTTCTCGGGAGAAAATTTTGGTGAGGACATAAAAATATTAAGGAGAGCAAAGTGGTCTACATCGAGAAATAAAGGGTCTATACCAAAGGTAATCAACCTGGATAGGAAATCACTTATAATATCTTTCTTGACTGCCCCTAATAAAACATTATAGCTCTGTGCGGTTTCACTTATAATTTGAAATTTCCACTCTACCATTTCCAGAGGGAAAGGTATCTGTTGTTGCACTTCATACTTAAGTATATCTTTCAGTTTTTTTAATGGAACTTTAGGTACAGTTAAACTTCTAACAAGTACACCTCTTCCAGGTAGTGATACATAAAATGATTTTGCATGTTGATTTTTTATAAAGTTTTTTGCTTCAGTACTTATAAATTCTTCTCTTTCTGCAGGAGAAACAGGGATGTCCATTTCATCGTAATAGGAGATAATTGGTCCATGGCTGGAGATTTCCAAATCGCACACTCTGATTTTAGTACTTCCGATATCAATAGATAGTGCTTTTCTACTACCCTTTATCACAATTACTCCTTTTAAATTAACACCTTTATAGTTGCGGGGGACCGATTTGAACGGTCGACCTCCAGGTTATGGGCCTGGCGAGCTACCACTGCTCCACCCCGCAATTATTTATTCTATATAACATCTCAGAATTCAAATTTTATAATACCTTCCTAAATCTGTCAAGATTTTTTATATTCTCTTTAATTTTTTCTTCAATCAGGGAAATTTTTTTACTTATACTTTCCAGTTTGTTCTTTCCCTTTTGAATCTGTTTTTCTTTGTCAATTATCTCTTTTTTTAATTCAATTACATACAGAACAAGAATATCTATTTTATCTAATGTTGGATATTCAGAAGAGAGGTCCTTTAATCGTTTCACAATTTCGCTATGCATCTTTATAATCTCTTCAGATGCAATATCTGACTGTATCTTATATTTTTTGCCGAGAATTTCAAGTTTCTCCACCTGCACCTCTCAATTGTCCCTTAAGTTTCAAAGAGATATTCTCTATAATTTTTCTTGAAAAATTCACAATGTCTTCATTTGCCAGTGTTTCTGTGGCAGACCTGAAAAACACAGAGAAACTTATGCTTATACTATCTTTTGACATATTGTTATCTCTATATAAATCAAAAAATTCTATTTTTTCAACTGGGAGGTTTAAAGATAATATGGTATTTTCTATTTCTTTCCATTCTATATCTTTATGGAAGATAAATGAAAAGTCCCTACGTGAAGAAGGATATCTGGCTGGCTCTTTGAAAAAAGTTTTGAAACATACCTTTCCCATTATACTTTCTAAATTTATTTCACCACCATATACTTCATTTTTAAGGTCAAATTTATCCCTGAGTTTGTCTGAAAGAATGAAGAGATTTCCTATGGATATACCATCAAGATAGATTTCAAGATTGTTTTCTATTGAGAACAATCCCTCTTCTCTTTTAAATTCTATATTATTTATATGAAGTTTGTTTAAAAACTTTTCCAATTTTCCCTTAAGGGTGAAGAAATCTCCTGAATTTACACTTATAAAAGCAATTCTGAGCTCTTCTTTGAAAGAAGACTCTTTCTTGTAATATATTTTACCTATTTCAAAAAGATTGAAACTTTCTGCTCCATGATAGATATTAAATTTTATTGTTTCAAGCATTTCAGGTATCAAACTTGTCCGTAGAAATTTAAGGTTTGAAGATATGGGATTTTCTATTTCTACAGGTGTTACTTTTTCACTCAACTCAATATTCTCTTTAGATGTAAGTCCCATATGGATTACCTCTGTGAAGCCCAGATGTATACATATATCCCGTATCTTTTCTAATTTTTCTATTTCAGGGGAGGAAGATGTTGCTTGTATAGAAGCATAAGGAATACGAGAGGGAAATGTTTCAAACCGTTTGTATTTAATAACGTCTTCAATTATATCAATGTCTTCTTTGATATCGTTTCTGAAAGAAGGGGGATTTACAACGAAAAATTTTTTATCTTTCTTATATTTGAAACCGAGAGAAGTCAACAAATCAATAACGAAGTTTTCTTCAATTTCAATTCCAGCAAGTTTATTCATTTTTTCCATATCAAACTTTATATCTGGTAATGAAATTTTTTTATCACTGGATTCGGATAGAGGACCTATATTACCTTTACATATCTTTTTTATAAGAAAGGTAGCCCTTGACATTCCCATCTTGCAAATATCTTTTGATATACCTCTTTCAAATCTTGCTGATGCTTCTGTAATAAGTCCCATTCTTTTACTCCCCCTTCTCACAACTACTGGACTGAAAAGTGCACTTTCTATCAGGATATTTTTTGTGTTAATATTAACCTCAGAATTTTGTCCACCCATTATTCCTGCAATAGCAATGACTTTGTGTGAATCTGCTATTACAAGAATATTCTCATCTAAAGTTCTTTTTTTACCATCAATTGTAACTAAATATTCGTCCTTTCTGGCTCTCCTTATCTCTATATTTCCCTCTATTTTATCAAGGTCAAATATATGCAGTGGCTGTCCTGTTTCTGCCATTACATAATTTGATATATCAACCACATTAAAACAGGTTCTATATCCAAGTTTTTCTATTTTATCTTTTAAGGTTTTATCTGTTTGTTTTACAGAAACGTTCTCTATGACACGACAGGAATAATAGAAACAATCATTTTCACTTTCAATTTTCACAGGTATACTTTTTTTAGAGGTCTCTTCAAATATTGAATGAGGTATTTTAATAGAACTATCAGTAAATGGCACGATTTCTCTCGCTATACCAATTAAACTTAGTAGATCACCTCTGTTGGCTGGAGTTTCAAGTTCAAAGATAACGTCGTCTTCACTTCGTTCTATTTCCAGAGGGTTTAAACCGAGAATCTCCAGATAATAAATTAATTTATCTGGAGAGATTTCTCCATCAATATATTCACTTATTAATTTGTAAGAGTATCTCATACCTACTCCAAGATTAGATAATTACACAGATTCATATAGTATTTGTCAATATCAGTCGAACTGTTTCAAAACCCGTAAGTCGTTTTGGAAAAAATATCTTATGTCAGTTATACCAAATTTTATTATTGCTAAGCGTTCAATTCCCATTCCAAAGGCAAAACCGGTGAATTCATCGGTGTTATAACCAACATTTCTGAATACCTGAGGATGAACCATTCCACATCCGAGTATTTCTATATAACCAGCATTATGACATGTTGAACATCCATTTCCTTTACATATATTACAGGATATACTTACCTCAGCACTCGGTTCTGTAAAGGGGAAAAAGGAAGGAGTAAATTTTACTTTTACATCACTTCCAAACATCTCCGTTATAAAATGGGTTAAAATACCCTTAAGATGGGTAAAGTTTATATTTCTATCAACCATCAGTCCTTCTATCTGATGAAATACAGGGCTGTGTGTAGCGTCAATATCGTCTCTTCTGAAGCATTTACCTATAGCAATAACTCTAAAAGGAGGCTGGGTTTTTTCCATAACTCGTATCTGTACAGGACTTGTATGTGTTCTTAAAAGAATTTTTTCTTTTTCATTAATATAGAAAGTATCCCATACATCCTTTGATGGATGTTCCGCAGGAATGTTTAGTGCTTCAAAATTATAATAGTCAGTTTCAATTTCAGGTCCTGTGACGACTCCAAATCCCATCTTTATAAATATCTCAGTTATTTCTCTGGATATAATAGTGATTGGATGTAAAGAACCTGTTTCAGGTATTTTTCCAGGGAAGGAAAGATTAATTTTACTTTTTTTTACCGTGTGTGTGTTAATCTTTTTTTCTTCATAGACATTATTGAGTTTATTTTTTAAGTTATTTATCAACATTCCTGCTTCTTTCTTACTTTCATAACCAATCTGTGGAAGTAGAGCGAAAAGATTATTAATTATTCCTTTTCTTCCGAGATAAGTTATCTTCCATCTTTCAAGTTCGTCATCTTCTCTGATAGTAGTCAGTTCCCTTTCGGCTTTTTCATTTACCTCTTTTATTTTCTCTCTTAATTCTTCTATTTTCATAGAGTTTATGGCTCCTTATATACTTAATTACGTTCTCTGGAACTAAATATTTTACACTCTCATTTTTAACAAGGCAATACCTTATATATGAAGAGGAAATATCAATTAGAGGAGAATGGATAAATTTATACTTCAGATAGGGTATTTTTAGAATTTTTTTTCTTTTCTCTTTTCGTGGGGCAACGAGGAAAATAACATTTTTTACGAGGTCTCTGTATCTATACCATGTTGTTAATTCGTAAAAAATATCTTCCCCTGTGATAAAGAAAATTTCTGTGTCAGGATTTTTTGATTTCAAATATAAAATAGTATTGTATGTATACGAAGGTCCATTTTTTCGTATTTCTATATCATCTACATCAAAAAATTTATTATTTTCTAAAGCAATTTTTATCATTTCAAGTCGGTGCTGGGCAGGTGTAAATGTTTTCCTTTTATGAGGTGGTATACCAGCAGGAATAAAAATTATTTTTTCTAAAGAAAATTCCTCTCTCGCTTTCTCTGCAATGATCAGATGTCCTATATGTATTGGGTCAAAAGACCCTCCTAATATTCCTATTCTTTTGTGTTTTTTACTGTCGGATTTGCCCATTACCATAAATGAGATATTTATAGGTAGTAAGTTCTACCAGTCCCATAGGACCACGTGCATGGATTTTGTCAGTACTTATACCTATCTCTGCTCCCATGCCAAATTCTCCTCCATCAGTAAATCTGGTAGAAGCATTGTGGAAGAGTGCAGCTGCATCTACTTCTTTAAAAAATTTATCTACTGCCGCTTTATTGTTTGTAATGATTGCTTCTGAATGCATTGTTCCATATGTATTTATATGGTTTATTGCTTCATCAAGTGATTCCACTATTTTAATAGAGATTATCAAATCAAGATATTCTGTAGACCAATCTTCTTCTGTTGCTTTACGTATATCTGGTAAAATTTCTAATGTTTTTTCACATCCTCTCATTTCTACTTTCGCTTCACTGAACATCTTTGCCATTAAAGGAAGGAAAGAAGGAGCGATATCTTTATGTACTAATAACGTCTCCATTGCATTACAGGTTGCAGGTCTCTGGACTTTTGCATTGTAACATACTTTCAGAGCCATATTTATTTCTACGTCCTTATCTACATAGATATGACATACACCTTTATAATGTTTGATTACAGGTATAGTACTTTCTTCAACAACAGTCCTAATAAGAGATTCTCCACCTCTCGGGATAATTAAATCAATATATTTATTAAGAGAGAGCAGCAATTTTACTGCTCTTCTTCCACCTGTACTTATAAGATGAACCATATCTTCGGAAAGACCTGTTTCTATTAAACTTTTTTTCATTAATGATACTAAAATTTTATTAGAATATCTTGCTTCCTTTCCACCTTTTAAAATAACGCAGTTTCCTGATTTCAAACATAATATACCTGCTTCAATAGTAACATCCGGTCTTGATTCATATATAATTCCTATAACTCCTATAGGTGTTCTTATCTTTTCTATTTTCAATCCATTTGGTCTTGTTGTTTTAGATATTTTTTCTCCTACAGGGTCTGGTAGATTTCTAACTACTTCTATTCCTTTAAGAATTTTAGAGATTCTTTCTTCCGTCAGGGTAAGTCGGTCAATAAAAGCGGAAGAATATTTATTTTTTAAAGCGTTTTCTACATCTTTACTATTGGCAGATAGTATCTTTTTCTGATTCCTGGAAATGTTTATAGATAATGTATCAAGAAACTTATTTTTTTGTGCAGATGTATAGTTTAATGCATTAAATGAGGAATATTTAGCTTTTTTTACTTTTTCAAGCGTCTCTTCTTTCCATCCCATATTTACCCTTTCCATTTTTTATTAATTACGTCTAGCAATAAAAAACGTCCCTATTTTTTCTCCTTTGAATGCCTTTTTTATACTCCACAACTTCTTTCCATTTAATATAATACAGTAAATGCCTTTTTCTGTAACATACTTTGCCGCTGTAACTTTACTTTTCATCCCTCCTGTTCCATATCCTGATGGGTTGCTGTTTTTTACTAATTTTTCTGCCATAGAAATGTTAGTAATCAGATCTATAACTTTACTGTTGGATTTTTCTTTTGGGTCAAAAGAGCTTAAACCATCAACATCGGTTATTATCATGAGCATATCTGCTGATATAAGGTCAGCGACATATGCAGAAAGGATATCATTATCTCCAACTTTTATTTCATCAACAGCCACACTATCATTCTCGTTGATAATGGGAACAGCGTTCAGTTTGAGTAGGTTTTGTATTGTTTCCCTGGCATTGTTTTTTCTCACAGGTACAGTAAAGACATCCCGCGTAAGTAAAATCTGCCCTACATTTATTCCCTCTTCCCTGAATAATCTGTCGTATATCCTCATTAACCTACTCTGTCCTACGCTTGCAGCTGCCTGAAGTTTAGAAATCTCTTTTGGCCTTTTTCTCCATCCGAGAATCTGCATACCTGCTCCTATTGCACCGGATGTTACGATTATTACCTTCACTTTCTTATTTTTTATAAGATAGCATATCTGCTCAACAAGGTGTTCAATGATAGATAAATCAAGACGGTTATTTGATGAGGTTAAGACATTTGTTCCTATTTTTATAACTATCTTTTTAATTCCTCTGAATATTTTGTCTCTTTCCATCCAATTCATCCCTAACTTTTTTAAAACTTAAAAGTTTCTCTGTCAGTTTTTGTATATCGTCTTTTTTTAGAATATCTACCATTTCAGATAAGTTATTCTCAAATATAGAGATATAGTTTAAAATATTTTCTTTATTAGCAATAAATATCTCCGCCCATAGTTCTGGAGAACTCTTTCCAATTCGTGTAGTATCTAAAAATCCTGTTCCTATACCGGGTAAAAGAGCATCTATGTTTTGCTCATACATAAGTGATAGTAAAAGGTAAACTAAAAAATGAGGTAGATGACTTGTCAGTGCAAGTAATCTGTCATGTTCTTCTGGAGAAAGTATTATTGTTTGTGAACCAACAGCAGTCCAGAATTTTTTAACCCTTAAAATATTTTCTTCTTTTGTATAATCTGAAGGAGTTATAATAACAAATTTATTTTCAAATAAATTTTCCTGTACAGCAGATATTCCACTTCTATCAGAACCAGCGATGGGATGAGAACCAACAAAATTTGAGTTTTTACCTAAAATTTCAAGGGCATCTTTTACTATCTTGTTTTTTACACTTGCAACATCTGTAATCAGAATGTCAGGATTAATTCTTTTTATTTTTAAGAAGTAGTCCTTAATGACATTTATTGGTGTGGATATTATCAGGAAGTCAACATTTTTTATTCCTTCCTCAAAATCCACAAAATACTCATCTATTAATCCATCTACTTTTGCCTTTTCAAGAGTTGAGTATTTTCTACTGAATCCAATAACTTTTTCCGCAATTTTTCTTTTTTTTATCTCCAGTGCTAAAGAACCCCCAATTAGACCAAGTCCCACAATACCAATAGTTTTAAAGTCAGTCATAATAATCCGGTTATTTTTTATTGCTTTCAAAGAATTTCAACAGTTCTACAGGAAGAGGGAAAATTATAGTTGAGTTTTTCTCTGCAGCAATTTCGCTTGCTGTCTGCATAAATCTTAACTGTATGGCTATCGGTTCAGAAGCGAGAACTTTTGCCGCTTCCATAAGTTTTTGAGATGCCTGATATTCCCCTTCTGCATTGATAATCCTTGCGCGTCTATCTCTTTCAACCTCTGCCTGTCTTGCCATAGAACGTTTCATTGTTTCAGGTAATTCCACTTCCTTTATTTCAACGATACTGACCTTTATACCCCATGGGTCTGTCTGTTCATCTATTATCTGCTGAAGTTGTTGATTGACTGTGTTTCTTTCGGATAGTATCTGGTCTAATTCAAATTGTCCTGCAATTCCTCTCAGTGTTGTTTGTGCTAATTGCATTGTAGCAAGATGATAATTTTCTACAGTTACAACCGCTTTTGCAGGGTCCATTACTCTGAACCATACAACAGCATTGATTTTTATGGGGACGTTATCTTTTGTCATTACTTCCTGAGGGGTTACATCAAATGTTACAGTTCTTAAACTTACCTTTACCATTTTTTCTACAATGGGAATAATAAAGAAAAGTCCTGGTCCACGTGCACCCATCAACCGGCCGAGGCGAAATATAACACCTCTTTCATATTCATTTACTATCTTTATAGCATTTACTAAAAAAATAAAAACCACAAATCCTATTATTAAAACTCCACCTGTCATAAAACCTCCTTTAGAGGAGAATCCTCTTTTTTTTATTAAACCCTATTGTTACTTCTATGTCAACATTCTTTATTATTTTTTTTCACGATTTTCAAGATATTTTATTATACTCTGTGCTGCTTTTCTCCCCATGCCCATAGCGCTTATAACAGTAGCAGCTCCTGTAGCAATATCTCCACCGGCAAAAATACCAGGAATGTTTGTTTCGCCTGTTGCTTCATTTACAATAATATTTCCTTTTTTGCCTGTTTTTATTTGTTTATATGTTGAAGGTATCAATGGACTGGGATTCTGTCCTATAGCAACAATGACAGAGTCAAGATTTATAATTTCTTCTGTGCCTTCAATAGGGATAGGACTCCGTCGGCCACTTTCATCTGGTTCTCCCAATTTATTATGGATTACTTTTATTCCTTTCACATATCCATTTTCATCTCCTATTATTTCAAGTGGCTGAACAAGAAAAATAAATTTTATTCCTTCCTCCATTGCATGTTCAATCTCCTCTTTTCTTGCAGGCATTTCTTTTTCTGTTCTTCTGTAAAGGACAATAACTTCTTTTGCCCCTAGTCTTAAGGCAGATCTTGCAGCATCCATTGCGACATTTCCACCACCTATAACAGCAACTGTTTTACCTATAGATACCGGTGTATCATATTCAGGGAAGAGATATCCCTTCATAAGATTTACTCTTGTCAGAAATTCATTTGCTGAATATACCCGTAAAAAATTTTCCCCCGGAATACCCATAAATGAAGGAAGTCCAGCACCTGTCCCAATAAAAATTGCTTCATAACCACTGTTGAAAAGGTCATCTATAGTAACTGTTTTTCCTACAATGACATCTGTTTTTATTTCCACTCCTAATTTTTTAACAATATCTATCTCTTTTTTAACGATTTCTTTTGGCAATCGGAACTCAGGGATTCCATATGTCAAAACACCTCCCGGAGTATGTAGTGCTTCAAATATAGTTACTTTTACTCCACATTTTGCGAGTTCAACAGCACATGTAAGTCCTGCTGGACCTGAGCCGATAATAGCTACTTTTCTATTTTGGATGTTCTTGCTGGTAATTATAGAACAGTTAAAATTCTGTTCTCCTTTATCAGCAATGTATCGTTCAAGTTTACCTATTGCTATTGGTTGCCCTTTTTTTGCAAGTGTACAGAGTATTTCACACTGTGTTTCCTGCGGACATACCCTTCCACATATTGCAGGTAGAAGATTTGTTCTGTATATTATCTCAAGTGCTTCCTGAAATTTCTTCTCGCTTATATTTTTTATAAAACCCGGTATATCTATTTCTACTGGACAGCCCTTTATACAGGGTGCTTTTTTACATTGAAGGCATCTACTTGCTTCAGCAATCGCCTGTTCCTCTGTATATCCAAGTGCAACCTCATTGAAATTTTTTATACGTTTCTCAACTGGTTGTTTGGTATCTTTAACTCTTTCTAATTGTTTCTGTTTCATTTTTAAACCTCTTCGTATCTAACACCTTTTTTACTTATGATTATATGTTTTTTCCAGTGTTTATTATCCTGCTCTGGATAGTCCTTTCTGAAATGTGCCCCTCTACTTTCTTTTCTTAAAAGAGATACTTTAGTAATTAACATAGAGAGTATGAGCATGTTAAGTGTCTCAAATCCTGTAGTATCTGAAAATTCTTTTAAGAAAGCATATCTCATCCAATCAGTAATTTTATCTTCTGCATTTTTGAGAGAAGTTTCTTCTCTTTCAATACCTACATTGCGCCACATCAAACTTCTTATAGACCTTTTAAGGTCTTCCCTATCAATGTATATATCAGCTTTTTGAGGGAATAAATATTTTCGCTTAAATGTATGAGATTTAATTCTTGATCTTTCCAAGGCACTTTTACCTGCTCTCGTACCAAATACAAGTCCTTCAAGTAATGAATTGCTCGCAAGACGATTTGCACCATGAACTCCTGTACAGGCAGTTTCTCCACAGGCATAAAGGTTTTCAATAGAGGTTTTTCCCCATATATCTGTTTTTATTCCTCCCATAAAATAATGAGCGGAGGGTCTAACAGGTATGGGGTTTTTTTGAATATCAATACCATAATCTTTACAAAAATTATAGATAGAAGGAAAACGTTTTTTAAGATTATAGTTTATATTTTTCAGGTCAAGATATACACAGTTTGAACCGGTTAGTTTCATCTGGTCTATAATTGCTCTGGTTACTATATCACGTGGAGCAAGTTCTCTCATAGGATGATAATTAGACATAAACCTTTCACCTTTTGAATTTATCAGAATACCACCTTCACCCCTGATACTTTCAGATATAAGGAAGCGTGGAGCTCCTGCCTGATAAAAGGTTGTTGGATGAAACTGATAAAATTCAAGGTCCATAAGTTCTGCTCCACAACGATATGCAATAGCGATACCATCACCTGTAATAACGGTAGGATTAGTAGTCTCCTGAAATATATTACCTGCACCACCTGTAGCAAGTATAAATGCTTTTGCTTTAATAATAAACACTTTTTTCCTTTTTTCATCATATACAAGAGCGGCTTCCACTTTATTCTCATCAGAGATAAGGTCTATAAGAAAATGAGAGTGAAGAATTTTTATATTTTTTTCAACGGATACTTTTTTGTATAAGAATTCTGCAATTGCTTTACCAGTTCCATCACCATTTATATGTAAAATCCTACGGCAGGAATGTCCACCTTCTCTCGTAAAGTGATAATCATTACCCTCTTTATCAAATGTGAGTCCAGAAGAGATGATTTCGTTTATGCTTTTTATCCCTTCTTTGACAAGGATATCCACTGCTTCTTCATTTGAAAGTCCACAGCCTGTATTGAGAGTATCTTTCTTATGTTGTTCAGGAGAATCCCATGGTGCTATTGCACCAGCAATGCCACCTTGTGCATTATAAGTACAGGTTTCTGAAAGTCCATCTTTGTAAAGAATAAGTGTTTTGAAATTTTTTAGTTCAAGAGAAGCAATCAATCCTGCTATACCACCACCTACAACAAGAAAATCCACTTCTTCTAACTGCAACTTCTCCGTATCAAAAGAGATAAAAAAATCAGGTATCATAATGTTTTATAGATTATAAGATTATTGTAAGATATATTTTTAATCTTTTAATCTGATTTAAGCAATTTATCTAATTTTTCCTGCCAGAGTTTTTTTTCTTCTATGTTGACATAATCAATAATTAACTTTCCATTCAGATGGTCTATTTCATGCTGAAAACATCTTGCTAAGAGTCCTTCTGTCTCAATAAAAAATTCTTTCCCTTTCTCGTTCAATGCTTTTAGTTTTATCTTTTTCGCCCGTGGTATTGAAAAATATATTTCAGGAAAACTTAAACATCCTTCTATATCAATTTCCTTTTCTTCTGAAATACATACTATTTCAGGATTTATAGCAGTTATTATTTTATTGGTTTCTTTATCAAAAGCAATAAATATTCTTTTTGAAATACCTATCTGAGGAGCAGCGAGACCAAGTCCCTGTACTTTTTGAAGTGTTTTTTTCATACTTTCTATTAATTTAATAGTTTGTTCATCTATATTTTTAACTTTTTCTGCCATTTTCCTTAAGATATCTTCTCCGTATACTCTGATTCTTCTCATTTTAACAGGTGGTAATAATCTTCACTCCGAGATACTTTTCTACTGTTTTAATAGCACAATATTTGCCACACATAGTACATACATCTTTTTCTGTCGTTTTGTATCTCCTATGAATTCTATCAAACTTAACAGGGTCTATAGAAAGTTTCCTTTCTTCCTGCCAGTTTCTCTGTGTTCTTGCGAGTGACATTTTACAGTCCCATTCTACAGAATCCTTTAGTCCTCTTGCTATATCAGCACTGTGTGCCGCAATTTTTGCTGCAATAGTTCCTTCAATTACGTCTTCAACCCCTGGAAGTCCGAGATGTTCACTCGGTGTAACGTAGCATATAAAATCAGCACCATACCACCCTGCAACAGCTGCCCCAATCGCTGATGTTATATGGTCATAGCCTGGGGTAACATCCGTAACCAATGGACCAAGTACATAAAAAGGAGCACCTTTACATACCTTTTTCTGAAGGGTGATATTTGCTGGTATTTCATTGAGTGGAATATGACCAGGTCCTTCTATAATTACTTGAACTCCATTGTCCCATGCTCTCCTTGTTAGCTCCCCGAGGGTTAAGAGTTCATCTATTTGAGAACTGTCAGTTGCATCTACAATACCGCCTGGTCTCATACCATCACCCAAACTTAATATTAAATCGTACTTTCTGGCAATTTCGAGAACTCTATCAAAATGTTCATAGAGGGGATTCTCTTTTTCATTTGCAATCATCCAACTTATAAGAAATGCTCCTCCTCTACTCACCACCATTGTTTTTCTCGGGTTTTTTCTCAGTCGTTCAAGTGTTCTGAAGGTAATCCCACAGTGAAGTGTGGTAAAGGATATTTTATCTTCAGCATGTCTTTCAATAACTTCAAAAAGTTTTTCAGTATCCATTTTAATAAGGGCACCTTTTTCTTCTACGGATTCAATGGCTGCCTGGTAGATAGGAACTGTTCCTATAGGGACAGGACTTCTTTCAACAATAGTACTTCTTATCTTATCAATATCTCCACCTGTGCTAAGGTCCATTACAGTATCAGCTCCATATTTACAGGCAGCTTTTAATTTTTCGATTTCAGAATGTATGTCTACTATATCAGGAGATGTGCCTATGTTAGCATTTATCTTTATTCTGAGAGAATCCCCAATTCCAAGATATGTGTTTCTGTGTTTTAAGATAACAACTTTGCCTTCTGCTACTTTTTCTGCAAGCGTTTCAGGATTTATTCTTTCTCTGCCTGCAACATATCTAACACCTTTGCTGATAATTCCCTTTAATGCCGATTCTCTTTCAAGCATTTTTCCCCCGTTTAATCAAGAATTGCTCCTGTATTTGCAGATTTTACACTTTTTCTGTATCTTGCAAGAACACCTTCAAGTTTTTGTGTTTTCTCTTTCCATGTTTCTTTTCGTTTCTTTAATTCTTCTTTATTTACTTTTAATTCAAGACGTCTATTTTTTATATCTATTTCAATTATATCTCCGTTTTTTACAAGTCCTATAGGTCCTCCAGAAGCAGCTTCAGGACTTATATGTCCTACACAGAGTCCTCTTGAACCACCAGAGAACCGTCCATCAGTAAGGAGTGCAACTTTTTCATCTAATCCTTTACCTGAAATTACAGATGTAATGGAGAGCATTTCTCTCATTCCTGGTCCTCCTCTGGGACCCTCGTATCTTACAATAAGGACACCTTCTTTTACCTTCCCTTTCATAACTGCGTTCATTGCCTCTTCTTCGGAATCATAGACCATTGCTGGTCCTGAAAATTTCATTGCTTTTTCTGAAACTGCTGATTGTTTAATTACTGCTCCTTCGGGAGCAAGAGTACCTTTTAAAATTGCAATTCCGCCTTCAGATGAATATGGATTTTCAATACTACGTATTACGTCTCTGTTGAATATCTGAGCGTCCTGTACAATTTCTTTTACCGTTTTACCACTTACAGTTAGAAGTTCTGTATTTAAAAGATTATTGGAAGCAAGTTCTTTCATTACAGCAGGTATGCCTCCTGCTGCATCAAGGTCCTGAATATGCTGTTTAGAAGCAGGAGATATTTTACATATATTAGGGATTTTTCTACTTATTTTATCAAAGAGATTTAGAGAAAGGGTAATTCCTGCTTCTTTTGCTATCGCTGGAAGATGCAGTACTGTATTTGTTGATGCTCCTATTGCCATATCCACTGCAATTGCATTTTTAAAAGCATCAAGAGTTGTTATATCTCTTGGCTTTATATCTTTTTTTACTAATTCCATTACTTTCATACCAGCATATTTAGCAAGTCGTATCCTTTTTGATGTTACTGCTGGTATAGTTCCATTTCCTGGAAGAGCAAGCCCAATTGCTTCTGCGAGACAGTTCATAGAGTTTGCAGTGAACATTCCCGAACAACTTCCTGCACCGGGACACGCTATATCTTCTATAATTTTTAATTCTTTTTCATTTATCTCTCCTTTTACAAATCTTCCAATACCTTCAAAAACAGAGATGAGGTCTATTGTTTCTCCTGAAGGGGAAAATCCACAAAGCATAGGACCACCACTTACGAGAAGACCTGGTATATTCACTCTTAAAAGAGCCATCAACATACCTGGGATGATTTTGTCGCAGTTAGCAATCATTACAACTCCATCAAATTGATGTGCCTGAAGCATAATCTCAACAGAATCAGCGATTATTTCTCTTGAGACCAAACTGTATTTCATCCCTGTATGGCCCATTGCTATTCCATCACATACACCTATAGTAGAAAATTCAACGGGAGTTCCTCCTGCCATCCTTATACCTGCTTTTACAGATTCTGCTATTTTGTTAAGATGGATATGTCCTGGAACAATTTCATTGGCAGAGTTAGCAACTGCAATTATAGGTTTTTCTATTTCTTCATCAGTTAACCCTATTGCTTTTAAAAGTGAACGATGTGGTGTTCTCTCAAGACCTTTTTTTATGTTATCACTTCGCATATTTCCCCCCTATATTGCCATTCTGTTTATTATTTCTAAATATGCTTCTGAAATGGGTTTCTGCGTAGAGATTATTTCTTTTAGTGGAACATACACTATCTCATTCCCTTTAATTCCAATCATATACGGATATTTTTTTTGCATTAAAAGATTCACTGCTGATACTCCAAATCTTGTAGCGAGTGTACGGGTAAGATATGTTGGGGTACCACCTCTCTGGATATATCCCAATACAGAATATCTTATTTCTCTTTCAGGGAGTGCTTTTTTTAAATAAGCAGTTAATTCTTCTGCCTTACCCGCTCCTTCAGCAAGGACAATAATAGAACTTTCTTTTCCCTTTTCTTCCTGTTCCTTGAGAAGACGAACTACTTTTTCATAAGGTATTTTAATTTCCGGTACCAATACTATTTCAGCGCCGCAAGCAAGTGCAACTTCAAGTGCAAGATTCCCTTTTTCTTTTCCCATTACCTCAACTACAAATGTTCTATTATGACTTGTGGCGGTATCTCTTATATTATCAATAGCAGAGACAGCAGTATTGACTGCAGTATCAAAACCAATGGTATAGTCAGTCCCGAAAATATCATTGTCTATAGAGGCAGGGATAAGAACAACAGGGAAATTAAAATCCATAGATAAATAATATGCTCCTTTGGAAGAGCCATCTCCCCCTATTACTACAAGTCCTTCAATACCTTCAACCTGTAAATGTTCATAACAAATTTTTCTAATCTCATATTCTCTGAACTCAGGAAATCTTATTGTTTTTAGAAAAGTCCCTGCTTTATTTATAATACCACTTACACTTCTTGAAGTAAGTTTTATAAAGTTTTTTTCGTACAGTCCCTTAAACCCTTTTTCAATACCTACGATTTCAAGATTATAACTTAATGCTGTTCTTACTACTGCTCTTATAGCAGCGTTCATTCCAGGAGCATCCCCCCCTGTAGTAAGAACCCCTATCTTTTCCATTTTTAGTTATGTTTATCCTCTGCCAGCACTGCCGAGGAGTTTACATTTTTCAATATACATCTTTTTCAATTCTTCTCTCGCAGGACCAAGATATTTTCTCGGGTCAAATTCTTTAGGATTTTCAGCAAGATATTTTCTTATCATTGCTGTCATTACTAATCGTCCATCAGAATCAATGTTTACCTTACAGACATTCATTGAAACCGCTTTTTTTATTTGTTCTTCTGGAACACCTGCTGTGTTTTCCAGTTTTCCACCATATTTATTAATTATTTCTATGTATTCAGGCAATACAGAAGATGCACCATGTAGTACTATAGGAAATCCAGGAAGTCGTCTCGCACATTCTTCAAGAATATCAAATCTTAATGGTGGGATTGATTCTCCCGGTTTTACTTTGAATTTATATGCACCATGTGAAGTACCAATGGAGATGGCTAAACTATCTACTCCTGTTCTTGTTACAAAGTCCTCAACAACTTCTGGGTCTGTATAATGACTTACTTCAGAAGAGACATGTTCTTCTATACCTGCAAGTACGCCTAATTCTCCTTCAACAGTTACATCTCTTTCATGGGCATATTCAACTACTTTCTTAGTAACTGCAACATTCTCTTCATAAGGAAGTGCAGAGCCATCTATCATAACATTTGAAAAACCGTAATCAATACAACTTTTACATATTTCAAAAGAATCTCCATGGTCTAAATTTAAGGCAATGGGTATATTACTTCCCATTTCTCGTGCCATAGCAATTGCTCCAGGAACCATATACCTTAAAAGTGTCTGGTTTGCATATTGCCTTGCACCTTTAGAAATCTGGAGTATCACAGGTGAATTACATTCAGCACAGGCAGTAATAATTGCCTGTAGTTGCTCCATATTATTGAAATTATACCCAGGAATGGCATAACCACCTGCTAATGCTTTTTTAAATAGTTCTCTTGTATTGACAAGCCCCAGTTCTTTATAACTTACTGCCATTTTTTAACCTCCTTTTCTTTTTAATAGTTTCAATTTTAATTGAAAAGTTTTATTATAATTTTTTTTCCTCCTGGCGTCAATTGAAAAACAATAAAAATTGTAAAATGTATATCAAAAAGTATTTTTTAAACAATACCTGGTAGTTTATTTACTTTCCAAGAGATTCTTTATATTTTTTTAACTTTGTTTTTAGGTCTGTATCTTCTAATGCAAGTATCTGTGCTGAAAGTATTGCCGCATTTTTTACACCTGACCTTCCAATAGCCATTGTGGCTACAGGAACTCCTGAGGGCATCTGTACTATTGCCAAAAGCGCATCTATCCCTCTGATTTCACTTGTAGGCAGAGGGACCCCTATAACCGGAAGGTGTGTCTTTGCTGCAATCACACCCGGAAGATGTGCTGCCATCCCTGCGCAGGCGATAATGACTCCAAACCCATTCTCCTCTGCTTTTTGAGAAAAATCTACTACTTTATCTAACGTTCTATGCGCTGACATTACCATCACCTCATATGGAATACCAAATTCCGTAAGAATATCCTTTGCCCCTTCAATATACTCCATATCGTTTTTGCTACCGAGAACAATCGCTACTTTTTTGCCCATATTTCTTTCACCCTCCTTATCCCTTCTTTTATCTTTTCTTCAGGGACTGTTATTGAAAATCTTAAATATCCCTCTCCTGATGGACCAAAACCCACTCCTGGGGTTGCCACTATTCCTGCTTTTTCAAGAAGAAAAGAGGCAGTTTCTATAGATCTCTCTTCTATATTTAACCAGCAGTAAAAAGTTCCTTCTGGCATTTTGATTGCGAAACCGGTTTCTTTTAGACCATTTACCAGTATCTTCATCCTGTTTTTGTATATCTTTCTTAACTCTATGACACTTTTCTGACTTCCTGTAAGCGCCTCTACTCCAGCGAACTGTATTGCCTCAAAGGTTCCAGAATCAATATTTTCTTTTATTTTTGCAAGTGCAGATACAAGATTACTATTTCCACAAGCCCAGCCAATTCTCCACCCGGTCATATTGTATGTTTTTGAAAGAGAATGAAATTCTATCCCGATATCTTTTGCTCCTGGTAAAGATAGAAAACTCACAGGTTTTTTTTCAAAGTATATCTCACTATAAGCAGCATCATATACAAGTATCAGTTCGTTTTTTTTACAGAATTTAATCGTATCTATCAAAAATTCCTTTGCTGCAAAAGCAGCTGTTGGATTATTAGGATAGTTAAGGAAGAGAATCTTTGCTTTTTTAATGATACTTTCAGGTATTTTGTCAAGTTCCGGAAGAAAGTTATTTTCTGCTTTCAGTGGTATGAAATAAGGTTTTCCTTCTGCAAGTATAGTTCCGATGTGATATACAGGGTATCCTGGTTCCGGGACAAGGGATATATCTCCTGGATTTAAAAATGCCCAGGGAAAATGGGCAATACCTTCTTTGGAACCTATCAATACAGTTATTTCTTCATCTGGATTAAGTTTTACATCATAATTTTTTTTATAAAAATCAGCGATTGCTTTTCTAAAAAGCAGGGTTCCTTTTCCCAATGGGTATCTATGAAAAGATGGATTTTCAATACCCTTTTTCATCGCATCTATTATATTTTGGGGTGTGGGCAGGTCAGGGTCTCCTATACCAAAGTCAATTATGTCAACACCTTCTGAAATCATTTTCTTTTTTTTCCTATCTATTTCTGCAAATAAGTAAGGTGGAAGTTTCTGAAGCCGTTTGCTTATTTCAAACATTCATTACCTCCCGTAGTATATCTTCCATTGTATAAAACCCTGTTTTCTTATTCTTTATAAAAGACGCGGCCTTAAGTGCTCCTGATGCAAAAGCGGTTCTGTTATAACATCTATGAGAAATTTCTATAACCTCGCCACTGCCTCCAAAATATACATAATGTTCCCCTACGATATCACCTAATCTGAGAGAATGGATACCTATTTCTTCGACAGCGCGTATTCCAGTCAGTCCTGCTCTGCCATGTTTTATCACTTTTTCAGGTTTTCTGTTTAAAATATTGCATATAATATCTGCAATCTTTTTTGCAGTCCCGCTGGGAGCATCTTTTTTAAATTTGTGGTGTATTTCTGATATTTCTATCTCATATTCCTTCAGAATTTTAGCCGAAAACTTTATTATTTCAAAGAAAAGGTTTACCCCTATACTCATATTAGGTGAATAAAATACAGGTATGTCAGAAGAAGATTCCTTTAAGATTTTCATATCTTCGCTGTTGAATCCGGTCACTCCTGTTACAAAAGGTGTCTTTTTTATTTTACATTCTTTTAAATGTTCTATTGCACCTTCCGGAGTAGAAAAATCTATTACAACTTCATCTCCTTTCATAACATCAGACAAATTATCGGAGATAAATATTCCTGAAGAGTTTGTTTTACCTACGGAAGAATGGGCTTTATATTCCACACCACCTTTTACAATGAACTCTTCTTTTTTCTGTATGGCAAGCTGAATTATAAGAGAACCCATTTTCCCTTCCGCTCCGCATACAACTATTTTGGTTTTATCTTCCATTTAGGCCTCCTTACAGGCTGAAATAAATGCTTCTATATTTTCCAGTGGAACTTCCGGTTCCAATACATGGGTCGGAGCCAGGATAAGAGCACCATCATATCCTAATTCTTTTTTTCTCTGCCTTATAACATTTTTTACTTCTTCAGGAGAACTGAAAGGCATGGTTGTTTGGGTTCCGATGGTTCCATCAAAAACCAGATGCTTACCATATTCTTTTTTTATCTTTGTAATATCCATGCATTCAGGCTGTAAAGGGTTAAGTATTGTCACTCCTATTTCTATAAGTTCCGGTATAATAGTATTGATATTTCCATCACTATGATACCATATCTGGATATCCGGCTTAATTGACTTTACTGATGAATATACCTTTGCCCACCGTTCTTTTATGAATCTTCTCCACATTGTCGGTGAAAACATCAGTATATTCTGATTTGCTACATCATCTCCGGTTATTATAAAGTCAACCCCTGCAGAAGCAGCAATTGTTGCTACATTCAGATTTCTTTCCATGAACCTGTCCAGTATGTATTCACACCATTCAGGCCGTTCTATCATATCCATTAAGAATTCTTCATAGCCTCTTACCTGCCAGGCGTTTTCGTACATATGTCCTACCGAGGTACAAACAACTTTTCCGTTTTTATGTGCTTCTTCAACTTTTTCTTTCAATCCTGTTATTTGAAATCCTTCTGAAGGAGGATAAGGGAACTCTTCTATATCTTTAAATGACTTTGCATTTCTTAATGGGCTTATATAGCCAGTAAAATGATAAAATTTTGCAGGTATTTCCAGTACTCCTAACCAGTTTATATGTGAACCTTCTGGTTTTTCAATATCTGTAAAATATCTTGAAAAATCAGGTAGGGGTTGTTTCTCAATATAAAGTGGTTGTAATGCAACGGGATCATACATTCCGAAAAGTTCTTTAATATCAGCATCTTTTTCAACTCCATATTTATCTTTTATTTTTTTTATGATTTCAGGAGTAAAACTGGCATAAAAAAGAAAGTCCGAATGTGGCTGATGAGAAACTGTTGCTTTGAAAATTTCAAGTTGTGTCATCTTATTCTCCTTATATCAGCTCCTAATGCTGATAACTTTTCTTCAAATTTTTCATATCCTCTATCAAGATGATATATCCTGGCTATTTCTGTTGTTCCTTCTGCTGCAAGAGCAGCAAGAACTATTGCTGCACTTGCCCTTAAGTCAGATGCCATTGTTTTTGCACCGATAAGTTTATTCACACCTTTTATTACTGCTTTAGCCCCGTCCAAGGTAATATTCGCTCCAAGACGATTAAGTTCACCAATGTGGATAAATCTTTCTGGAAAAACCTTTTCTGTTACAGTGCTTATTCCATCTGCAAGTGTAAGAAATGCGGTCATCTGTGCCTGAATATCTGTCGGGAATCCCGGATAAGGAAGAGTAACAATATCAACCGACTTCCATTTTCTTACAGGAAATATTTTTATAAAATCATTACCTGTTTTAAAAGATACTTCTGCTTCTTCTATTTTGTCAAGAAAAGAGAAGAGATGAGATGGAATAAAATTTTTTATTGTAATTTTGCTTGAGGTAATACATCCAGCAAGTACATATGTACCGGCTTCTATCCTGTCAGGAATTATAGAGTATTCTATCCCTTTCAGTTTTTTTACCCCTTCTATTCTGATACAGTGGGACCCTTCACCATATATCTTTGCTCCCATATTTTTTAAGAATCTTGCGAGGTCTACAATTTCAGGTTCACAGGATGCAAATTCAATTATTGTCTCTCCCTCAGCCAGTACCGCAGCGCTCATTACATTGGCAGTTGCAAGAACACTTGAACCGAAATTTCCACCTAAAAATATATTTGCGCCCTTTAATTTTTTAACCTTACCTACAATATATCCTTCTTCTGTATCTATATCTACTCCAAGTTTTTTTAATCCTTTGATATGGAGGTCAATAGGTCTTGTTCCTATTACACATCCACCAGGCATAGAAAATTTTACTTTACCATATTTTGCAAGTAGCGGTCCTAAGAGACATATAGAACCACGCATTGTGCTTACAAATTCATAAGGGGCTGTAAATTTATTTATTCCTGATGGGTCTATTTCAAGGGTGTTTTTTTCATATTTAACACAGGCACCCAGATATTCAAGGATTTTTATGATTGTTCGTATATCTCTGACATCTGGCACATTATGAAGAACGGTTTTATCATTACCGAGAAGTGCGGCTGATATAATAGGTAAGGCAGCATTCTTAGAACCAGATATTTCAACACACCCTGAAAGTTTTTTACCCCCTGTTACAATGAATTTATCCATTATTACACACCTCTTGTAATGTAATTAAAAATTTTAACATTTATGATGAATTCGTCAAATCTGCTTTTTACTGAAAATTGCTATTCTGTCAATTCCTGTAAAATCTTTTACAAATTTTATCAATTCCATATCAGTTTTTATTCTTTCTATGTGTTGTCTCTGTCTATCGCCTATTTCCATCAACAAAAAACCTCTATTATTAAGAAAAGCATTAGCATATTTCAAAATCCTTTTTATTACATCGAGACCATCACTACCACCAGAAAGTGCCTTTGAAGGTTCATTCTGAACTTCTCTTGGGAGAGTTTCTATTTCAGAAGAAGGAATATAAGGTGGATTACTCACTATTATATGAAATTTTACCTTTTGGAGAGGGAAAATATCTGTCTTTAAAAATTGTATTTTGGTTTTAACTTTATACTTTTTTGCGTTATTTAAGGCAGTTTTTAACGCTTTTGCAGAGATATCTGTTGCTATGATACGACAGTTTTTTATCTCCTTCGCAATAACAATTGCAATATTTCCACAACCTGTTCCTATATCTAATATTTTTACATTTTCACCTTTGTAAAATCTTTCGTATATTTCTATCGTTTTTTCAACAAGTATTTCAGTTTCAGATCTCGGGATAAAAACACCTTTCTGTATAAAAAAATCATATCCATAAAAATTTACTCTTTTTGTAAGATATTGTAATGGAATACCTTTTGCTCTTTTTATAAGAAGATTGTTATATGATTTTATAATTTCAGTAGGAAGAATAAAATTGTCAGTATATATATAGCAGATTGGTTTATTAAGGATATAAGAAAGGATAATTTCTGCATTTTTGCGAGGTTCTTCTATGTTATTCTTCTGTAAAAAAGTGGTTGCTCTTTCAACAATATCTTTTGGGTCCATTTTTTACTTACCTGGATTTTTTGTAATGGATACAAGCACACTTGAAGCCATTTCTTTTATATCAGGATAAATACCTTCTTCACTTAAAAATTCAATTAAACCCTGCAGTTGTGGATCTGGTTTTTGAGTAATATATTCACCCAATATCTCTATAATACCTTTACGGAGGTCTATCTCTTCTCTAAGTTCTACTTCTCCATTAGGATAGTCCTGGCCGAGTCGGCTAATAAGTGTCTGTATTCCAGTAAAGTCACCTAAACGTGCGAGAGTCAGCAAATAATATATTTGCTCATTTTCTACACCAAATTCTTCCCATCCTTTCTTAATAATGGATAATCCTTGTCTATCCCTCATCTTACCGAGGGTTCTTATAAGTTTTAGTGCAAATACAACTTCATTTTTGTCTTCAGGAGTTTCTTCGTACCTTGCTATTTCTGTAGGCATTCCTGTTTCAAAACCAGGAGGACCAACTGGAACGCCAGTTCTTGGGGCTAAAGCAGTAACTGGAGTAGAACTGGTTGTCACAACAATATCTGTCCTTTTCTGTTCTCTTGCTTGCAATAACGCTTCATATCTGCTTTTTTGTTGTTGTAACTCTATAATTTGCTGGTCTGTTTTAGCAAGGTCTTCTCTTTTTTTGTTTATAGAGGTTTCTGTTTTAAGCATTTCATTCCTTATTTTTTGTATTTCCTGAATGCTTAAAGATTTATTACCTCCTGGTTGAGGTATGCCTGGAGGTACTGCGAATTCAGAAGGAAGGTCACTCATCTGTAATTTTTGCATAATTTCATTTCTTTTTTGTTCTTCCTGTGTTAACTGCATATTCAGAGCAATTTTTTGTGCTTCAAGTGTTTCTAATTTTGATGTTATATCCTTGATATTTTTTTGTGCTTCAATCCTTTCGTTTTCCCTTTTATCCAGTATTGATTTTAATGTATTTCTTAAGGTGACAATTACACTTTCGGATTTGATTTTGGAAATACTATCAAGGGCAGTAATTTTTATATCATAGAGTTCGTTTTTATCCTGAATAATTTTGAGTATAGTATCAATAGAATCAGGTGTTTCTGTTTTTCCGAGTGCCAGTATGAGATTTTTTCTTATAGCTGGTTCATTATTCTGTTTTATAATTTCTATTATGTCAGGAACCACCTTTAACAGTTCTGATTGTTCATAAGCAAGTAAGAGTGTTGATGCATTTTGTCTTGTAGTTGCTGTACCAAATTTTATCCTTTTGACAAGTTGTTCTACAGGAAGTTTTTCTTCCTTTACTCCAGTTGCCTCTCCAGGTATCATTCCAGTGAATTCAGGAGGTAATACTGCTGCTCCTGGAGGACCTGGAAATGGTTCTTGTTTTTGTTCTTCCTTTTTTTCTTCTTTCTGTTTTTTTATTTCTTCCTCCATCTTAGCCCATTTTTGCAACATCTCTCTATTTTCTAGTTGTCTCTGGATTTCTTCTTTTAACTTTCTCGCTGATTTACCCTTTATTGATGCTGGGGCAATTTCTATTACTTTATCCAGTGATTTAATCGCCTCTTCATAGTTTCCTTCTGATAAATAAAAATTAGCAATAGAATAATAGAAATCAGGATTGGTATTATCTATCTCAACGGCTTTATTATAATTGTCAAGTGCTTCTTTCTTCTTCCCTATTGCATAATACGCCTCTCCCAGATAAAAATATGCATAAGGGTCTGATGGTTTCATATCCCTGGCTTTTTCAAATGCTTTTATAGATTCTGATATTCTTTTCTGGTTAAGTAGTAATATTCCTTCTTTTATGAAGTCTGTATAGTCGGCATATAATAGAGAAAGGCACATACTAAAAAATATTATATAAATAGATATTTTTTTCATTGCAATTGCCTCCTTAATGTTTCTATTAATTCTTCCATTTCTCCTTCCATTATTCTATCAAGGTTATATAATGTAAGTCCAATTCTATGGTCTGTAAGCCGATTCTGAGGGAAATTGTAAGTTCTTATTTTTTCACTTCTCTCACCTGTTTTAACGCACTCTTTTCTTTCGGTATCAATTTTCTTTTTCATTTCTGTTTTATATAGATTTTGAAGGCGCGCTCTTAAAATCTTAAGTGCTTTAACTTTATTTTGTATCTGTGACCTTTCATCTTGACAGTTTACAACAATACCTGTTGGGATATGTGTAATTCTTACTGCTGATGACGTTTTATTTACTTTCTGTCCACCTGCTCCTGAAGACCTGAATGTATCTATTTTAATATCACCCGGGTCTATCCTGAGTTCTTTTTCTTCCATTTCAGGAAATACAGCAACTGTGGCAGCAGATGTATGAATTCTTCCATAACTTTCTGTTTTAGGTATTCTCTGAACTCTGTGAACTCCACCTTCATATTTAAAATCACTGTAAGCACCTTTACCCTTAATAAGGAAAATAATCTCTTTAAAACCGCCTTTTTCAGAACGACTTGTACTCAATATCTCTATTTCATACCCCTTTTTTTCACAGAATCTTGTATACATTCTTAGAAGGTCTTTTACAAAAAGAGATGCTTCTTCTCCACCAACCCCTGCTCTAAGTTCCATTATTGCATTTTTATAATCTTCTGGATTTTCTGGAAATAAAAACCTTTTTATTTCTGTATCTATTCTATTTTTTTCTATTAGAAGTTCTTCCTTTTCATCTTCTGCAAGTTTTCTGATTTCAGAATCATCTGTATTGAGAATCTCTATAGCATCCTGTAATTTTTTTTCTATTCTTTCCTTTTCTCTTTGAAGATTGACAATTACCTCTAATTCTTTTAATTTTTTTACAGCATCTTTAAATTCATCTGATGTAGCGCTACCAGAAGTAATTAATTTAAGGAGTTTTTCATATTCCTCTGTTATTTCATGTAGTTTGCTTTCTATAGTATCTCTTACATTATTTATTTCCATACCTTTTCTTGAATTTTTCCACTCTTCCTGTGGTATCTACAAGTTTATGTTTTCCTGTAAAAAAGGGATGGCAGTTTGAACATATCTCTACTTTAATTTCTGGTTTTGTAGAACGGGTCTTTACTATATTTCCGCATACACATACAATTGTTGATTCTCTGTATTCTGGATGTATTTTCTCTTTCATATTTTATCCTCCTGTTTCATATTTTATCTCATAGTTAAAGTTATCCCTGCCTATAGGTTTTTCTACATCTGTAATTCCCTCTCCACTAAAATACTTTATAAATTCTCCATTTATAAGTATTCTTACCTTTTCAACAGGTGGAAACTGAGTTGCAGTATAAACAATCTGTGCTAATCTGTCAGTCATAAGCATGGTTCCTCCGCCCTGTTCTATCTCTTTTGAAAAGTCAATGAATGCAATACCTCCTTCCACTTTAACATTTATAATTGATGCATTTTCCGGCATGGCAGTATTTAAACCTTGTTGTTTCTCACTGTCATCCGGTCCCTGGAGTAGAAGTTCTATCGCCATCTTTATTTTTGTCTCCAAATCCCCTGCTTTTGAAATACTTCTCTTCACAGGTGTCAGATAAGTTGTTTTGGTTTCTTCGTTATATCCCAGAAGAAAAATAAAAACAACTTTTGGACTTATAGTTTTTTTAATGAAGATAAAAACACCTGCCGTCAGTATCAGAATACAAGTTAATATGTATATTAACATTCTTTCTCTTCTGTTCATATTTTCCCTTTCTGCTTTATATACATTATACCCCAAAACTATTTCACAGGTATCATTGGCATATCCGGGACTTCTGCTTTCTTTTCCTCTGTTTTATTCTTCCTTATAGCGTTAAGGATATCTTCTGTTATATCTTTTCCACCAACAATAACCGCGCCCTTATCCACTACATATGAATATCCTTGTTTTTTAGCTAAATTTTCAATATCCTTTGTTATTTTCGCCATTGCTTCATTCTGTAACCTTATAGCAATCTGTGAAATCTCTTGTTGTATCCTCTGCTGTTGTTTTATTTTTTCTTTCTCATTCATTTTATCTACTGTTTTTTGCAGATTAGAAAGTTCCTTGTGAAAAGTTTTAACTGCTTCTTCCATTGCAGGATGTTCGTTCACTATACGGTTCATATCAACAGAAGCAATTTTAATACTTGGTTTTAGAACCTCAGATATAAGAAGTACTATCCCAAGTATTAACACAAGTCCAGCAAGCATTATCTCTACCCTTTTTTCATTCTTCCATATAGAGTTCATCTGTCCTCCTTTATTTTTCTTTAAATTCTACTACCAAGTAGCCCATATATGGCAGTAATAAAGAATTTTTATAGAAACACTTTTTACCATCTTTTTCTTTTAATAGTTTATCATCGTATGGATTTTTAAGTGGTTGAAGAAAAGTAGTAGTTGAAGGAACCTTATTCCATGGAATTTCAATTTTTACATTCATAGAATCTGTATGACCATTCAACACAACCAGTTTATCTCCATCTTCGCTGTGAAAAAACATTGGGAAAAGATAAGGTCCATTTAAAATCATGGGGAACGGGATATTTTCTTTATAAAGGTATTTTATGATGTTTTGTACTACAATCTGTCTATAAAAGTTAAACCCTCCATAAAAAATAGGTTCATATGTTACTACTGCTACTCTTCCTCCGAGAGAATTTTGATAGAGGGTAATCCCTGGTCCCAGTATCTTCTTTTCTGGAGTAATAACTTCTGTCCAGATGATTGTATCTTCTAATGGGATAAATATATTAAATTCAGGTAGGAGGTTCACTGTATTATAGATACCTTCTCTTACTCCACTTTTACGATTTTTTACAACTTCAAGGGAATAAGTAGATTCTTCTCTTGATACCGTCTTTAGATATTTAACACCGATATATTTTTCAAAACCTCTTTTACACAATATCCTTGCACTTTCTCCATCAAGAAGCATTCCTCCCTTTAACATTTCTTTTATCTCATCTTCTTCAAATGTCCAAGCGTTATTACCAAATATGAGATTTACTTTTTGCCTATCAGGAGAAGCAGGGATACCCAAAGATAACAAAAACTTCCATCCGGGTAAGGGGTCTACTACTAATCCATCCAGGGAAGTTCCTTTTTCTGTTTTTACTCTTTCCGCTGCATCTTCCTTCCACGGTATTCCCACTCCAAATAAGTTAGCTTCCTTAGAGAATTTATTAGAAATCCAGGAGAGTGACTTATAACTTCTATCAAGAAGTTCTCCGATACCTTTTTCTTCATCAACACGATTGCCTACAAAAGGGAAAAGGTTCAACAGTAGTGCATCAGAACCAAAAAACATTGCTAGTGCCATATCTGTCCATGTTTGCGTATCAGATTTGTTCCATGTAGTAAAAGAAAAATTCTCTATCTCAGGCTCAACTTCACAATAAGCGGGTCTTAATTTCTTCTGGATAGAGAGCATCATAATAGAATAAACTTTATCCTTCCCTAAACATTCACAGTATGGTGCAAAATGAGGTCTATGAACTACTTTATTTTCTATGGTAAGTATATTAAAGAGATCATACCATCTCCTCCCTTCAATACTATGAAAAGATGGATGGGAACTCATAAGTCCCATACAGGTTGTCTCTTTTGCATTCTTTTTGACCGCCTCTGTTATCTTGGATGCAACTTCTAACTGCACCTCCCTCCATACCTCCATCCATTTCCCACGCCATGGATGCGGAGAGCCAGGTTTCAGGACATTTTTTAAAATTTCTTCCCTGTTTACTTCTTTCCTAATTTTCTTATTGAATCTCTCTATTATTTCTTTTTCAAATCCACCTCCCCAGGTAAGAGGAGAATGATTGTGATACCTAAAATCATCTTCTATCCATATAACACGAAACCCGAGAGATGAAAATCTTGCATAAAGATTGTATATATACTCCTGCCAATTTTTATCGGCAAAAGAAGCAGTTGCTTTACTCTTTTCTCCATACGGAGATACCATCGGCTTAAATCTTCTATCTGGAGGAAATCTTCTACCTCTATCGGCGGGAAGTACAGTCATCCAGGGATTTAAACTGACCTTTATACCCTTTTCTTCAAGTAGTTCTTTTGCTGTCCTGACTGTTTCAAACCACATATCCTCTTCTTTCTTAGAAAGAAGACCGTTGTTCCATTCTTCTCCTGCAAAAAATAGAACCACCTCCTCTATTCTGTGTTTAAGACAGAATTCAAGTAATGCTCTTGTATCTGCCTTAACATTCTTGTTTGGAATAATCTGAAAACGAAGATGATATTTTACCTTTTCCATGTTATCCCTTCTTTTTTCTACTCAGAAAAAACTTCTGCTTGAAAAGTATAAATCTCTATATCTCTTTCTTTCCATGCATCAGGAGGTAATCCTGCTTTATACATACAAAGATTAGATAAAAACTCTTCTTTACTCCATCCAGTTTCTTCTGCTACCTGAGGGAGAAAAACACCCTGTCTGAATCCTTTTTTTATTACAACGCCATCCCTTCCTAGTACAATTTCTTCAGCATCTTTTACTTTTATAAGTGGAGTAAGCACAGAGATTTCAATTTCTATATCATTAAGTTCTTTGTAACTTACAGGAGGAAAACGAGGATCTCCTGTTGCTGACTGGATAGCCATATCTCTCACTGCCATTACAAGAGGTTCAACTCCTTCAATATAACCTATACAACCCCGTAAATCCCCATTCTTTTTTAAAGTTACAAAAACCCCTCTTTTCTCTTTCAAAACAGGGTCATCACACTCAATTGGTGGAAGTTCTTTACCTGAAAGTACATATTCAAGGGTCTCTCGTGCAATTTTTAAAAGATTTTTTTTCTGACTCTCTGTAAGCATAATAACAGATCCCTTATTTTATCAATCATCTTTAGTAGCGAGGGGGGGACTTGAACCCCCGACATACCGGGTATGAGCCGGCTGCTCTGCCACTGAGCTACCCCGCCATAATATAAACTCAAAACAATAAATCAAGTTTTAATCTGTTTAATCTTTTTAACTGGATGTCTAAAAAATTATTTTACCTCTTAAGAAGATAATCTGCAAGTTTATTGAAAGCAATTGCTCTATGGCTTATCTTGTTTTTTTCTTCCATCGTTAGTTCAGCAAATGTTTTATTTGTTTCTGGGATCTCAAATATCGGATCATATCCAAAACCATTATTCCCTCGTGGAGTAAAAGTTATGATACCATTCACTTCTCCTGTGAAAATTTTTTCTTCATTGTTGTCAATCAATGCTACTACTGCGATAAATTTTGCCTTCCTCTCTCTAATATCCTTGAAAGGTGAAAGTAAATCAAGTAATTTCTTTATATTTTTTCTGTCGTCAATCGGTTCTCCTGCAAATCTTGCAGAGAAGATTCCAGGGAGTCCATTTAATTTTTCCACAATAAGTCCTGAATCTTCTCCTGCTACAGGAGCATCTATAAATTTTTTAAGATGACGTGCTTTTATAAGAGCATTCTCTTTAAATGTCTCTCCTGTTTCTTCAGGAAAAACAATATCTTCAGGTGCGGGCTTAACCTTTATCCCTGTATTTTTCAGTATATCTTGTATTTCTAATACCTTGTTTATATTTTTAGTTGCCAAGTAAAAGTTCAATATCATCTTTCAAAATCTCTTTTTGTATATCTATAATCTTTTTAATTCCCTCACTGGCTATCCGTAATAAATCCATCATGTCTTTTTCTGTGAAGGGATATCCTTCAGCGGTTCCCTGTATCTCTACAAATTCTCCTTTCCCAGTCATTACAACATTAAAATCAACACTTGCTTCTGAGTCCTCATTATAGTCAAGGTCGAGTAGTTTATTGCCATAAACAATGCCGGTACTTACTGCTGCAAGATAATCACGGAGTAAAGGGATTTTTATAAGTCGTGCTTTTTTTAATTTTGAAAGTGCTTCTACGAGAGCGATAAAACCACCTGTTATTGAAGCAGCCCTTGTACCTCCATCTGCCTGGATGACATCGCAGTCAACCATTATGGTCCTTTCTCCTATTTTTTTCATATCAAGGATAGCTCTTAAAGACCTGCCTATCATTCTTTGTATTTCTTGACTCCTGCCTGTAAGGTTGGAGCTTCTTGCTACTCTTTCACTTGTAGAAGCAGGAAGCAAGGAATATTCTGCAGTTAACCATCCACTATCAGTTCCCTTCAAAAAAAGCGGGACTTTATCTTCAACATTGACAGCACATAATACCTTTGTATCGCCTATTTCTATCATACATGACCCTAACGCATATTTGAGAATACCTTTAGATACTTTCATTTCTCTGATTTCTTCAAAATTTCTTCCACCCCTTCTTTTTATTTCAACCATATAGCTCCTTTCTTAAATAAAGGGATATAACATTATAAAAATTGAGAAGTCATCTTCATTTCCAGATATGCCTATATTTAATTCCCAGCAGTGTATTCTATGCTTTATGTCAAAAGATACTCTGGAAATATTGTCTGAGTTAATATCATACTGTAACCCTATACTATACTTTAATGATTCGTCAATAATATAACTTAATCTTCCTTCGATCCCAGAGATATTGCTTTCTTCATCATACCTATTTCCTATAGAATATCTAAATTTCCCTGAATTAAAAGTTATATCGTTAACTCCAAATAAATACTTCTCTTCGTTTATATCCCATTCATTGTTCCCTTCTATATATATATAAGGAGTAAGTTTAATGTCATATTTTAGAGAGGAAGTATCAAATTCTTCGTTATCAATATCATAAAAATTTTCTATGGATATCATGCCGGTATAAACATCATGGTTCCTGAAAAACCATTCCAGCCCAAAGTTCAGAAAACTACCTTCATCCATTTTTTCAAGAAAGTCAAAATATTCAAGTTCTCCTTTTTTATAATCAAGTTCTCGATGAAATAACGTTAAAGAGGGTGAGAAGTATTCAGTAAAATTTATATGTTCTTTCTTCATAAGTGAAGAAAATCCTATTCCTACTTCTCTTAAAAAATTAAATCTGTTATTTTCCGATTCTGAATAATCAATACCGCCTAGTAAAAGATAAGGAGAAAATTTCAAGACACCCATTTCACTACACCCTTTTAATGTAAGTATATTGGCTATTCTGAGATAATTCTCATCATCTTTATAAAAATTTGTAAAACGGAAGTCGTTTTCTAAAAATACAGGGCTCTCTGCTATCTGTAGAGATGGGGTATAAAAACGTATCTCTGGAAGTTTTTCAATATTTAGAAAATCATCCCTTGGTGAGTTTCTTAAGTTAAAGTTAAATATTCCATAATTGAAGTTCTGTGTTATTGAAAAATAATTATACTTTTTGGATTTTGTTATATAATCAGAGTGAAAAAAATTGTAAAAAAGTTCATTATTATCCATCCATCTCCAGTCAATAAGGAAAGCACCATTTCCACAACAGTTACTATAGTTTTTCAGGAATTCTAACAAGATTGCTGGTTCAATATCTTTATCTGACCAGTCCTTAAAAAAAAAGCCCTCACTTCTATATCTTTGTGACTTTGAATATATATTAACACCTGCTCCAAAACCCTCCTTGCCTAATAAAATACGCTCTTTTATTATCGCTTCTGCTCCTCCTGGTCTCTGTGCGAATGTAATTTCTACATTCTCTCCTGTTTTTGAAGTATAAGAAGGATTAGCAGTAACTATGGGCTCTTTTGTTTTCATATCAATAGTATATCTCGGAAAATAAAATATACTATATTTTTCGCCGAGGATGAACTTCATTTTTTGTGCCTGAAAATAATCGTTTTTTTTATATTTAATGCGTCCTGCAGATATCCTGTAGTGGGGTTTTTCAAGATCACAGGTTGTTATATATCCATTGATAAGATAAAGAATATCTTCATCTTTTTCTATTTTTTCTGCCTTACCCAAAAAAGGTGGTGAAGAAAAAACAGCATAGTTTAAAATACCCTTACCTGTATTTATGTTATAGAGAATATCTTTTGCTTTAATAGTTCCCTCAGATGTTTCAATATAAAGATTACCTTTTGCTATAACATCCCCTGTTGTTTTAATAAATTCTCCTGAATCGCATTTTATTATCATGTCTTCAAAAACAATTTTCACATTACCCTGAAGTTTTACTTTCTCAGGCTCTCTATTTTGGTTGAATATTACTTCCAGAGTATCGGCTGTATAGTATACGGGGATATAATTCTCTGGTATGTCCTTTGAAAATATAACTTTCCATAGCAAAAAGGAGATGATAAAACATTTTTTAAGACATCCAGACATATAACCCTTTCAAGTTGTTAAATGATTTACAAACTATTAAGAATATCAGACCTTAACCACTCTGTATCCTAAGTATCTTTCAAATGCTTCTTTAACCGGTTGGAGAATATGTCCATATGTAACACTGGTATGATGTCTGTAACCTCTGTAACCAATGGTTTGTAAAGCATCCTGAAGATTTTCTATCTCAGCAACTCCAGCACATCCAAAAAAGTCATCAGGTATGGGGTCTTCTGTAAATCTGCCTTCTCCGAGATAAAATTCCATTTCTCCATTTAAAGTAAGCATGCTTCCAAATGTAAAAGGTCCTGATGCAATCCGTCCTGTATTACATCCATAACCATATCCTTTTCCAACAGAATTGGATAGTATAGCATGGTCTGTTATTTTTCCCTTACATACCATCATATTTGCTGGTACAGGTCCACAGTGAAAAAGTATACATTTGTTTTCTGATTCTCCATAGTTATTATTCCAATCCAGACAGGCAGATGGTTTCCCTGATGCTTTAGAGAGAGCATACATAGTTACAGCATTACCAATATCAACCTCACACGCAGCAGGGATACCTCTATTATTAAGTTCGCTCAGTACTACACAGGGAGAAATACCAAGTACTTGCTGCATTTCTATCCAGCATCTTAATGCGATAGCATCAAACTCATATTCATTAATTAGATCATCAATAACGACAGCAAGTTTTACAAGATTCTCAAATGCTTTTTTGGGAATTCCTTTCCAGTCTGCATAACTGCTGTAGATATTTGCTTTTTCAATGGTCTTTTTATCAGATGTTTTTATATTTTGCATCCTGTGAAACACAGAAAGAAGGTCAAATGTTTCCATTGTAATCCCTTTTTTCTGAAGAGCAAGTTCATCTATACGGACTGTTTTAAACGGAGTTGTTCTCGCTCCGATAGCACCAACAACCATATTTTTCATTCCATTTACTACCCGGCATAAGCGGTCAAAAAAATCAATGTTTTCTGCAAAGACGGGTGATTTAGGATGGACCGTATGTGGTTTAAGAACAGTAAAAGGTATTCCATACTGACAGAAGACGTCCATAATAGAGAATTTCCCACAAAAAGCATCTCGTCTTAATTGAGGTGACATCTTATCAAGTTCATCAGGATATGCCTGTATAAGTATTGGAACTCCGGCATCTTTCAACGCTTCAACTGCACCTGTTTCATCACCGAAATTTGGCAGGGATAGTATAATACCACCGAATTTTCCACGATTCTTTCGTAAAAAATCTGCAAAAATCTTTCCTTCTGCTACCGTTTCTATAGCCCCATACCTTGTAGCTTTTTCATCAAGTAAAAGTGTTTTGTATCCTAATTTTGTAAGTACATCTGTCAGTTCTTTCCTTGCTTCTGCCATAAATGATGCTGGAAAAAAACCTCTATTACCAAAAAATAATGCAAATGTCGTTTTTTCTGTCTTCATTCTTTCCCCCTTTTTAGGATATTTTACTATTTTACTTTTATGTCTTCAAATTATTAAATTAATTTACTATTTTTGACTTATGAATATAAAAAGTTATAATAAATTTAGTGTTTAGAGTTTGAACTTAATGGGGGATTAGCTCAGTTGGGAGAGCACCAGGCTGGCAGTCTGGGTGTCAAGGGTTCGAATCCCTTATCCTCCACTGTATTTTAATTTTTAAGATACTGAAGGAAGAAATTTCTTACCATCTCCTGATATTCAGATGTAAATGCGCGGTCAAGTCCTGTATGTTTTCCTTCAACATGCCATAATTTTTTGGGTTGAGATGCTTTGTTGAAAAGTCGCTGTGCATGTTCAAAAGGGACGAAATCATCTTCTTTTGAGTGAATAATCATTATAGGAGATGTAATTTTATCTACAAAATATTCGGGACTATTTTTGATAAAATCCGTACCGAAAACATATCTCCCTAAAAGGCGTGACAAAGAAGAAAAAATATATTTGAGGGGTCCAAAGTTTTTATAATAATATGTAACCATTTCTGGAAAATTTGCAAAAGCAGAGTCACTAACTATAGCATCTATCCCCTCATACTTTGCAGATGCAATAATACCTACTGCACCACCTAAAGAATATCCCCATATACCCATTTTTTTATTTTTAATTTCTTTTCTTGATTTTATAAAATCCATTGCTGCTTTAACATCCATAAACTCTTTAAGACCAAAATAAGTAATCCTTCCTTCACTTTCCCCATGTGCACGAAAATCAAAAAGGAGAAGCGAAAAATCAGGATATAAAAAAGATACAACTGGAAGAATATCTGACTTGTTTGCAGGATAACCATGTAGACATATAATAATACCTTTACATTTTGGGGAGAAGATAAACCACCCTTTAAGATTTTTCCCATCGTCTGTTTTAAGAATAATATTCTCATAAGGAAGTCCTATATCTGACGGAATAAGATAGATAGGCATTCTGGCGGGCATAATTGCTCGCCATCCAAGAATTACCGTAAGTGCTATAATAATGATGATAGTATCAATCAATATCCTTATCCAGATTTTCATCTTTTAACTGTTTCCTATAGATATTTCTTAATTCTTTAAAAAATTTAAGATATCCTTCTGATTTATAATCAGGATATGTCCATGGTAAAAAAACAAATTGTTTTTTTTCAAAGTAGAGTGTAACTTCTGCAAAAATTCCTTTACCTAAATAGATTCTGTGATAAAAATCCTTTGTTGAAAAAAGAACTATGTGGGAAAGATTAAGATATCCAGGGTCAAGATTAACTCTCCTTGGGAATTCTGATGTAGTAAAAAATACTTTTTCAATATCGTTTGTAATATGTTTCCATATGAAAGAATCTTCCAGAGAAACCAGATTTTTAAATGATATAAGCCGTTTTTTCAGATTATCACCCATCTCTTTATGGTAATAATCAGTATAAGTGAAAGGAAACGGCCCTGCTGTAATGTCTATCTCACCTATTTTTTCAATCAGTTTCTTTGTAGTTTTTTCAACAATATCTTCATTCCCATATAATATCCCACAGAATAGTTTTACCTTTTGATAGTTTTTTCTTATATCCATTTTATAATTTTAGTTCCATATTTTATAAATTATATATGTTAAAATACTTATCTGACAAATAAGGACAAAAAAATGAAGAAAGATACCATATGTGCTATTTCAACTCCTTTAGGAATAAGTGGAATAGGAATTATAAGGATAAGTGGTCCTGATACATACAGGATTATTGGAAAAATATTTAGACCCGCAAAAAGAACAATAAAAATATCAGAGGTAAAAACCCATACAGTTTACTATGGACACATAGTTGATGGGGAAAGAATAATAGATGAAGTTCTTATCACTGTAATGAAAAAACCGAGGAGTTATACCAGAGAAGATATGGCTGAAATTGGATGTCATGGTGGATTAATTCCATTAAAAGAAGTCCTTTCTCTTTGTATGAAAAATGGAGCCAGACAGGCAGAACCAGGAGAGTTTACAAAGAGAGCATTTCTTAATGGAAGAATAGACCTTATTCAGGCAGAAAGTATTCTTGAAATTATTTATAGTAAGACAGAGAAATCGCTTGAGATATCTACACAAAAACTTAAAGGTTCTTTTTCTTCTGCTCTTGCAGAGATAAGAACAATGCTTTTCAAGGTAATATCAGATATTGAAGCAAAAATTAACTTCCCTGAAGAAGAAGATGTAAAAACATGTAATACCGAGATATTATCTGAAACAGAGAGAATAATTTCTTATATAGATTCCATCCTTTCTCGGGCAGGTAAAGGGAAAATACTACATCAGGGTATAAATGTGGCTATTATAGGAAGAGCCAATGCAGGTAAGTCCAGTTTACTCAATGCACTTTTGAGAGAGGAAAGAGCAATTGTTACCGAAATCCCAGGGACTACAAGAGATATACTTCAAGAGATGATAAATATCAGAGGAATACCTGTAAATATCATAGATACTGCAGGGATAAGAAAAGTAAGAGGTAAAATTGAAAAAATGGGGATAAAAAAAGCACTGGAATGGATGGAAAAGGCAGAGATTAATCTTATTGTCCTTGATGGTAATAAAAAGCTGAATGAGTACGACCATCAATTGCTTAATTATATAAAAGATAAAAAAAATTATATCCTTATTATAAACAAAAAAGACCTGCTACAGAAAATTGAGAAGCAGTATCTTCAAAAAAATTTTCTGAATGAAAGGATTATTTACACATCAGCCAAGACAGGTGATGGCATAGAAACCCTTGAAGAAAAAATATACAGTATTATACAGGAAGGTTATGGAGAAAAAGGAGACGAGATATTTCTTAATATAAGACAGGAAGGTAAAATAAAAGAGATAAGAGAAATTTTGATGGATACAAAACAAAATGTTATAAAAGGAGTTACTATAGACATTATATCAGAGTATTTGAAGAGATGTATTAGAAAAACAGATGAGTTAATAGGAAAAAACATATCCGATGAGATACTTAATCAGATATTTTCTCAATTTTGTATTGGGAAATAGGAGGAGAAGAATGAAAAGGATATTAATAGTTGTGCTCTTTACGTTTTTGTTGACAGGGTGTGCTACATACTATAATCCTGTTACAGAAAAATCAGAATATACAATATATACAGAAAAAGATGAGATAGATATGGGAATAGCAATAGATAAGAAACTCCAGAAAGAAAACAAAGTAGTAGAAACACCTGATTACATAAAAGAGATTGTTGAAAAGGTGAGTAAAAAATCAGACAGACCTGACTTAAAATATACCGTAAGAATAATAGAAAATAAAGAGATTAATGCGTTTGCTGTACCAGGTGGTTTCATTTATCTTTATACAGGACTACTTGAGAAAGTGGAATCAAACGATGAGATAGCAAATATTATTGGACATGAGATAGGTCATATATGTGCAAGAGATGGAATTAATCAGTTACAAAAGACATTGCTTTATTCAATACCAGCCAGTATATTATTGAAAAATAGAAGCGCTGCAATCCAGAAGGCAGTTGATACTGCCTTTACGCTGGCAATGCTAAAGTATAGCAGGGAACAGGAATTAAGAGCTGATAAACTCGGAGTTACATATGCCTATTATTCTGACTATAATCCTGAAGGTATGATATCTTTTTTTAGGAAGTTGCAAGATATAGAGAAGAAATCGCCTTCACTTAAAATAACCTTTCTTGCCAGTCATCCAGATATAGAAGACAGGATATCTAATGTAGAAAAGGTTATCCGAGAACTTAAAAAATAGATTTACAGACGAAGAACTCATATTTTTCAATATGCTGATTTCTATTATCTAGATAATATAATGCCCTTTGATTCCTGATATTTTCCTGCAGCATCTTTATATGATTTCTCACACTCTTTTTCAGCAGAAAGAAAAATTACCTGTGCTATTCCTTCTCCAGCATAAATTTCTGCTTTTACAGGTGTGAGGTTAGCAATCTGAACTGTAATATGTCCTTCCCATTCTGGCTCCAATGGAGTTACATTTACAATTACTCCGCATCTCGCATAGGTGGATTTACCAAAACAGATTCCAATAACATTTCTCGGTATTCTGAAGTATTCAGCACTTCTACCGAGAACAAAACTATTAGGAGGGATTGTACATATATTCCCTTTAAATTTTTCAAAATCAGATTCTTTTAAGTTTTTAGGTGATACAGGTCCCTTCCCTTTAAATATAAGAAACTCATCAAATAAAATAAAATCATATCCATACGAAGAGACACCAAAAGAAATCCCCTTTTTTACTTTCTCAGGTGAAAAAGGAGTTATCATCTTTTCTCCCATCTCTTTTATCCATCTATCTGGTTTAACCACAATAACCTCCTTTTCCGAAGTATTTTAACATATTTTATACATCTTTACTTTATGTTAATATAATTTTATGAGACCAATTATTCCAGACAATATAAAAAAACGTGTGTCTATCAATAGTAAAAGTGAACAGGTTAAAAACATTTTAAAAAGATTTAATATCAATACCGTTTGTGAAAATGCTGTCTGTCCGAATATCTATGAGTGTTTCTGTAAAGGGTATGCTACTTTTATGATATTGGGAAATAGATGTACAAGAAACTGCAAGTTCTGTGGAGTTTTACCCTTAAATAAATCAACCTTACCGGATATAGAGGAACCAGAAAATATAGCAAAAGCGATAAAATTACTGGATATGAAATATGTAGTAATAACTTCTCCTACGAGAGACGACCTTATTGATGGAGGAGCCGAACAGTTTGCTATTACTACAAAGTATATAAAGCAATTAAATACTACTATAAAAATTGAATTACTCATTCCTGATATGCAAGGGAATAAGCACAATCTAGAAACAATTTTTAAAGCAAAACCAGATATAATCTCTCACAATATTGAAACAGTACCATCTCTTTATCCATCTATAAGACCCTCTTCTAATTATAAAACCTCTCTTAAAGTCCTAAAAGTAATAAAAGAAAAAGGATTTATTACAAAGTCAGGTTTTATGGTAGGATTAGGAGAAAGTAGAAATGAAGTAATAGAATTGATGCATACACTTAAAAATAACGGCTGTGATTATCTGGTTATCGGGCAGTATTTAAGACCATCAAAGTCCGCAGTACCTGTAAAAGAGTTTATTCCTGAAGAAGTGTTCAAAGAATATGAAGATACAGGTAAAAAACTTGGTTTTAAGAATGTATTTGCAGGGGTTTTTTATAGAAGTTCATATCTCGCTGAACAACTCATACAATAATGGATGAAAAAGAACTGATAAGGGAAGCACAAAAAGGGAATATAGAAGCATTTACAACACTTATCCGTTCCTGTGAAAATCGTCTGAAAAGTACTGCCTTCGCAATGTGTCCGAAAGAAGTGGAAGACCTTTTACAGGAAACATACCTTGCCTCTTTTAAAAGTATAAGACGATTTCGTGGTAATTCTTCTTTTTATACCTGGTTATATAGAATAATGCTGAATATTGCTTATAAGAAATTCAGAAAGAACAGACAAAAAAATCTACTTGTAAGAAAAATAAATAAAATTAATATATCTTATCAGGATATCTCTTTATCTGATACAGATAAAAAAGAAATTGTTAGAAATGCAATTGCTAAATTACCTTTTCAGTATAAAGAAGTTATTACACTATATTATTTTGAAGAAATGTCTGTAGAAGAAATAGCCCAGCATCTTAACATCAACCCTGGCACAGTAAAATCCCGCCTTTTTAATGCACGAACCATCCTGAAAAATTTAGTTGAACCAAAATAAAAAATAAGGGACTAAATATATAGGAGATGAGAAAATGAAAAAGGATAATTTTACAGAAATAGAAAATATTATCGGAGAGATTAAGAAAGAGAGTGAAAATTATATTTTTAAAGGTGATATTATAAGTAAAGTATCTTATATTCTAAAGGAGAAGCAGCAAAAGTCACTTTTATATTATAAACAGATTTTGGGGATATCTGTAATACTTTTAGTCATGCTTAATGTAATTCAAGGAATGCTTTTAGTTTATAATAGACAGCAGATTGCACTTATGAGAAAACTCCAAGAGAATCTAAAAACATCTGCATTAGCAAATAATTTTACTCCAGATAGGACTGTTATTCCTGACCGTCCTTCAGTAGATACAAAACATATAACACAAATGAAACAGATGGATAAAAAAGTGCCCTCTATCCAGAAAGAAAAAGAAGAGAAAAAATCCGAACTTATCTATGCTTCCACTAAGGATATAGGGAAATTTATGGAATTATATAATCTATTTAACTCTACAATTTCTCCTGTGATTCCTATAGATGTAGAGAATGATATAAATAACAATTCAAAAAAGGAGGTAGAATATGAAGCTATTTAGAAACATAGTAGGTTTAGTAATAATTTTTTTAATATCTGTTTCTGTATTTTGCGAGGATAAGACAGAAAAAGATACTGTGCTTGACAATTTTTTCAATACAGTTAAACAAATGAATCTACAACAAATAGTTATCAATACAATGGAAACAGATGTGGAAGTAGAAGTAAAACTTTCCCCTATGTTAGAACCGTATGTGAAAAGTTTCTTCTCAAAGGGAGTTCCCCCTGTTTTAAAAAGTAAAGGGTATCTACGAAATGTCTTCAGAAATATAGACAATAAGTATGAAGTAGAATATTCATATCTCTATCAGGATACAAGTATGGGAGATATTGTTATAAGCCGTATGAAAGATAATATAAATGTTTTACTCCCTTCACTGGGGATTATAATTAATGACACGTTACCCGAAATAAAAGCAGTAGTAAATCAATATGTCCCACTTACTGAACAGCCAAATTCACCTTTTGATACTACCTATATGGTTATTACTTATCTTAAAAACCAGGAAAAATCAGTCAGAGAAAAGATTAAATTTGAGAGGAATGGAACTAAAGCAGGAATAAAAACACATATTTATTCTTATCCTGTGGATAATGGAAAGATATTATTGGAGATATACGATGGAATATGGACAATTGCAACTATAACTTTTGATGGTATAAATAATATGGCATCTACATATATCCAGATAGAATATCCTGTAGTAAAGGATACTTCAAATCTTTCTATGAATTTACCAAACTCTTTTATATTAAAAGGACAGAAAGAAGGGACAGAGGTGGTAATTACTCTATCCAACATAAAATATAATAAACTTCTTTCCAATAGTGATTTTGAAATAGCAAAGATGAACTTCCAGGAATTTATTGCGACAATGTATCTTAAATATGTTCAAGGACAGTATTAAAAAGGAGGAAAAATGAACAGAAGAGATGGATTTACGCTTATAGAGTTACTTGTTGTGGTAGCAATCATAGCAATTCTTGCTGCTATGTTGTTACCTGCGCTCAGTCAGGCAAGAGAAAAAGCGAGGCAGATAAGTTGTGTAAACAACTTAAAACAGTTATATCTCGCCTTTGCTTTATATGCTGATATGTATGAAGGGAAATTACCACCGAGGGATATAGGATTAGCAGAGATGTATCCTCTATGTTATATAAATTGGACAAATTTTATCAGACCTGTACTTGAACAAGGTCTTGCTAATATATCTATTTCAAACTGGCCTAAATCACCTGATATATATTATTGTCCAACAGGGAAAAGGTTTGTTAAGGATTTTACTGCACAATATGGACTACCTGTAGAGCCATCAACTACCTATATTATTAATACTACACCACCACCAGGAGACCCTGGAGTAAAAGGTAAGAAGATAGATGGTTTCTGGACAGACCCTGATGGAAAGTTTGGGGCATCAAATATATGGCTTCTTGCAGACCCTCCCTTAAAAAATGCGGGCTGGGTTAATTACTCACATACGGGCGGAATAAATGTTTCATATCTTGATGGAAGCGTAAGATGGCAAAAATTATAAAGGAGGAAACAGATGAAAAGAATTGTTATCTTTCTAATTTTTTTCTCAATTATCGCTGGTTTATATTGTGAAGAATCTCAACCTCAACCGGCAATAACAGAAACAGCACCAAAGACAGAGGAGTTAAAAGAAGAACCACAGAAATATACATTGATATATAAGTTTCCTCAGGGAAAAGAGATTTACTATCAACTATCAATGGACAGAAAAGATGAGTTTAATGTTGCAGGAAGACGGTTTGATGCAAAGAAAAAGACCCTTGTCTATATATCTCAATTGTTTGAGGGAACGGATGAACAGGGAAATGGTCTTTTGAAGGTAACTTATCTACAGGGATGGCAGGATAATATCAGGATATTTTCACAATCCAAAGAAGTAAAGGTAAAAATGTCTCCAAAAGGAGAAGTTCTTGAAAGCCAAGGACTACAAGAGATTGCAGCAGAATTTTTGAAAGTGCTACAGTATAACCTTGCTGACTATATCCCGGGCATTGACCGGCTTCCTGTAAAAATAGACCTTACAAAGATGCCATCCAATGCTTTTAATATCTACTGGCAGGCATTCATATTTCCTGTTCCTGAAAAACCAGTAGCGGTGGGTGATATATGGACAAGAGAAGATAAGAATGCAGGGGTAACTATACAGTATAAACTTCAAGAGGTTAAAGATGGTAAGGCATATATAGAAGTTATTACTGAAAACAACAGAGGTTCTTTTGATGGTAAAGCGGTTTTTGATATAGAAAATGGATATCTCATATTAAATAATGTAAATATGGTTACAGATGCAACAGGTAAGATTGTTCAAAGAGCAGCGAGTGAGCTTACTACTGCCACTGGTACAGAAGTAAAACCAGCAGATGTTCTACCTAATAAAACATATGTAAATTTTAAAATGGAATATGTGCCAATGGAAGAATAATAATTATTTATTTTTATTTAATTGAAAAGATAATATAAATAAAAGATAATTTATTTTTTCTTAAAAGGAAATATAAGGTGCTCTGGCGAAAAAAAAGTATTGTATTTATTCCTTTAGTATTTCTCTCTTTTACAATACCTTCTTGGCCTGACAACTCAAAAAAACAAAAATCAAAAACAACCATCGTTTATGGAGGTGATTATGATTATCCTCCTTTTGAATACCTTGATAAAAAAGGAAACCCGGTTGGTTTTAACATTGAACTCATAAAAGCCGTAGGAGAAGAAGCAGGTTTTAATGTTAAGGTACGATTGGATAGCAGGGAAGCCATATTAAAAGATTTTAAAGAGGGGAAAGTAGAAGTTATTGCTACAGTTCATTCTAAACAGGAAGACAATTTTGCTGATTATGCTATAGCTAATACTCTGATTTATTATCTGTGGTTTAGTAAAAAAGGAGAAAGGTATCTGAGTTCACTCGGGTCTTTAAAAAATTTAAAGGAAACTGTAATAATTCAAAAAGAAAGTTTTCCTTATTATGAGATATTGTCTCTATATCCAGATTACAATTTATTGCTGGCAAATACAGAACCCAATGCCCTTAGGATATTAAAAGCAGGTAAAGGGAAATATGCATTAGTATCAAATATCATAGGATATTATACAATATCCCTTGATAATATGCATGATATTGTTCGGGCAAGCCCCCCTCTTTTACCCGTTGAGTATTGTTTTGCTGTTAAAAAGGGAAATAAATTACTTTTAGATAATATAAATCAATCTATCGCAGTACTTGCTTCAAAAGGTGTAATATCTTCACTTGACCAGAAGTATCTTAGTAAGTATAGGACTTCTACAACAGAAGCAGTTCAAGTATTAAAGTGGTTGCTGGTACCCCTGTCTTTTTTATTTTGTCTGATATTATTTTTTGTATTGTTCCTGCGAAAAGTAGTTACAAGGCAAACAAAGCAGTTAAATAGAGATATTGAAACAATACGGCGGTCTGAAGAAAGATACCTTCATTTATTTGAGGAGGCAAAAGATATTATATTTACAGCGACAACAGAAGGAAAGATCTTAGATATTAATCCTTCAGGTATCCAGACGTTTGGTTATACCTCAAAAGAAGAGGTCTTAAATGGTTTTATTGAGAAGGAAATATATTGGAATCCCGAAGACAGATTAAAAATTTTATCACTTCTTGAAAAAGATGGTTTTATAAAGGATTATGAAGTAGAAATGCAAAAAAAAGACGGAGAAAAATTAATTGTAAGATTGAGTGCAACAGCAGTAAAAGATTCAAAAGAGAAATTTAATAGTTACAGGGTCATAGCGAGAGATGTAACAGAACAGAAACGGTTAGGACAACAATTAATACAGACAGAAAAGATGGCTGCATTAGGTGAATTAATATCAGGAGTAGCCCATGAAATAAATAATCCGCTTACAGCAATGATTGGTTTTGCAGAACTTATACTTACAACAAATGAAAAGATAGACGAAGAAATGAGGCAGGATATTAAAAAGATATATGAAGCGGCTATGCGTGTATATAGAATAACTACAGGTCTTTTAAGATTTTCTCGTAAGGAAAAACCTGTTAAAAAGGAAATCAAGATAAATAAACTTATTGAGGAAGTACTGGAAATAAAAGAGTATCATCTCAGAGTAAAAAATATAAAGGTTAACAAATTATTACAGGATGATATTCCTTCCATAAGTATTGATGAAAACCAGATAGAGCAGGTATTTCTTAATATTATAAATAATGCGGAGTATGCTATGACACAACAAGAGAAAGATAGAGTTCTTACTATAAGAACGTCTATATGGAACAATTATTTAAAAATTGAATTTATAGATACAGGACCAGGCATACCGAATGATATAATTAAAAGAATTTTTGACCCCTTTTTTACTACCAAACCCAAGGATAAAGGAACAGGGCTTGGACTTTCTGTGAGTTATGGGATTATTAAGGAACATGGTGGTGAGATATATGCTGAAAATGGAAAGGAAGGCGGTGCTATTTTTACAGTACTTCTTCCTTTGAGAGAAAGAAATGGGAAGTGAAAAAATACTAATAGTAGATGATGAAAAACCTATCATTGAATATCTGGAAAGGGTTCTTAAACACCTCGGATATACTTCTGTAATGTCAACAGAAAAAGCAGAAGAAGCACTCAATATATTACAGAAAAAAAGAATTGATTTACTTTTAGCAGACATCCATATGCCAGGTATGGGTGGTCTCTGGCTGCTTGGAAAAATAAAAGAATTTAATATAGATACAAATGTTATTGTAATAACAGCGAGTCATAATTTTGAAGATGCTATTACTGCTTTAAATTCAGGTGCAGATAGATATATATTAAAACCATTGCATATAGGAGATATTAATCATGTGATAAAGAATGTACTGGAGAAAAGACGACTAATTATAGAGAATAGAGAATATCAGCAACATCTTGAACAGAAAGTAGTAGAAAGGACAAGAGAGATTCAAGAGATGATGAAACTTCTTCAAATATCTAAAGATAAGATAAAACAATCATATATTGAAAGTGTTCAACGTCTAACAGTAATCGCCGAATACAGGGATGAAGAAACGGGTTCTCATATAAAACGTATAGGACTTTACGCAAAGGTAATGGCAGAAGAATTAGGATTATCTGCTGATGATGTAGAGACAATATATATTGCAAGTCCAATGCATGATTTAGGAAAAGTTAGTATCCCTGACCATATACTTTTAAAACAAGGGCCCTTAACTTTAGACGAATTTGAGATGATGAAACAACATACAATTATAGGAGCGAAAATTTTACATGGGTCTGACTCTGAATTTATAAAAACAGCAGAAAAAATTGCGCTAACACATCATGAAAGATGGGACGGTAGTGGATATCCTTATGGAATTAAAAAAGAAGAAATACCTCTGGAAAGCAGGATACTTGCTATTGCTGATACATATGATGCTTTAAGAAGTTCTCGTCCTTATAAACCACCCGTAGACCACATAACTGCTTATAGAATTATAACTGAAGGAGATGCCAAATCCAGTCCTGAGAAATTTGACCCTGAATTATTGAAGATATTTAAAAAAATCAGCAAAAAATTTGAAGAGATATATCAATCCCACCTATAAATAGTGTATAATAAAAGTATGGATAGTATTCGTATAGGTATTGGACAGGTAAACTCTACAGTAGGTGACATTGAAGGCAATACTGAGAAGATATTGGAATATATAAAAAAGGCAGAGAGAGAAAAGGTAGATATCCTTTCTTTCCCTGAGTTAGTCATAACAGGTTATCCTCCTGAAGATATTCTCTTGAAACCATCTTTCATTCAAAAAAATATAGATGCCTTATCTTTAATAGAAAAAGAAGTAAAAAATATGATAGTTATATTAGGCTTTGTTGATATACAGAATGGCAGGTTATATAACGCAGCTGCTATACTCAATAATAAGGAAAAGGTAGGTATATATCATAAAATACTTTTACCAAACTACGGTGTCTTTGATGAAAAGAGATATTTTTCTTCAGGAGATAAGCCCTCTATTTTTAATCTATCAGGAATTTTGTTTGGTGTAAATATCTGTGAGGATATATGGTATATAGACGGACCTGTAAAAGAACAGGCGAAAAAAGGAGCAAAATTCCTGATAAATATAAGTGCTTCTCCTTATCATATGGGAAAGACATTAGAGAGAGAAAAAATAATAAGAGAGCAGTGTATTAGAAACAATATCTTTATTTCTTATAGTAATCTTGTTGGTGGTCAGGATGAACTTGTCTTTGATGGGAGTAGTTTTATAATAAATAATACAGGTAGTATCATTTCCAGAGCAGAACCATTCAAGGAAACTCTTCTGATAACAGATATTCAACTAAAAAAGACAGGAGTTAGAAAGAGAGATGCAGTTTATATATCATATGAATTCTCTAAGGATAGAACATCTGTTTCAATCTCTGAATACAGAACGATAACCATAGAAGAAGAGGTATATCTTGCACTCGTTACAGGAATGAGAGATTATGTATTAAAAAACGGGTTCAGAAAAGTTATTCTCGGTTTGAGTGGTGGTATTGACTCTTCTCTGGTTGCTGCTATTGCTTCTGATGCTCTCGGAAGTGAAAATGTCATAGGTGTTTTTATGCCTTCCAGATATTCTTCAAAAGAGTCAGAAGAAGATGCTAATGCGCTTGCGGATAACCTAAAAATAAAATTTCTCACAATACCTATAGATGGCATATTTACATCATATCTTGAAACATTTTCTTCTGTTTTTACAGGAACAAAACCAGATATAACAGAAGAGAATCTTCAGGCGAGAATAAGGGGGAACATACTTATGGCATTATCTAACAAATTTGGATATCTTGTTTTAACCACAGGAAATAAATCTGAAGTCAGTGTTGGTTATTCTACACTTTATGGAGACACTGCTGGTGGTTTTGCTGTGATTAAAGATGTATATAAGACAATGGTATATAAACTGGCATATTACAGAAATTCCATCAGTAAAGTTATCCCTGAAAGGGTCTTTACAAAAGCACCGACAGCAGAGCTTAAACCCGGGCAGAAAGACCAGGATACACTCCCACCATATGAAATTCTTGATAGTATCCTTAAGGAATATATAGAAAAAGATAGAAGTTTTCAAGAAATAGTTTCACTCGGTTTTGATGAAATAACAGTAAAAAAAGTGCTTCAGATGGTAGATAAAAGTGAATACAAAAGGAGACAATCACCGCCTGGAACCAAGATTACTCCAAAGGCATTTGGAAAGGATAGAAGGATGCCCATTACCAACCGGTTTATTTTGTGAAATTCTATGCCTGAAAAGTTAAAAATAATAGACGGAAGAATTGATAGATTATACAGTATTCTAAACTCCTGTAATCTATGTCCGAGGAAATGTAAGGTTAATAGAATATCTGGAGAAAAAGGAATATGCCGAGCGGGAAAGGAGATTATGGTTTCAAGTTATGGTCCACATTTTGGTGAAGAACAAGAACTGGTTGGTGTTTTAGGGTCAGGTACTATCTTTCTTACTTATTGCAACCTTTTATGTATATACTGCCAGAACTATGATATAAGCCATTCAGGGATTGGGGATGTCGTATCAGAAGAAAGAATGGCGAGTATTATATTAAACTTACAGAAAATAGGATGCCATAATATCAATCTTGTTACTCCTACACATTTTACACCCCAACTAGTAAAATCATTGGGATATGCAATAGAAAAGGGACTTAGTATCCCTATTGTCTGGAATTGCAGTGGTTATGAGAATGTTGAGGTAATAAAATTACTTGATGGTATAGTAGATATTTATATGCCTGATATGAAATATGGAGAAAGCGAACCTGCAAAAAGATACTCAAATGCGCCTGATTATTTTGAAAGATGTGTAGAAGCAATAGAAGAGATGTATAAACAGGTAGGGGATTTAAAAGTAAATACAGAAGGTATAGCAGAAAAAGGATTACTTGTAAGGCATCTTGTACTACCAAATCACATTTCAAATTCAGAAAATGTTTTAAAATTTATTGCAGGCCTTTCAAAAAATACGTACATAAATATAATGGATCAGTATAGACCCTGTGGTAAGGCGGATTTATATCCAGAGATAAATAGAAAACCTACCTTTCAAGAATTTAAAGAAGTAATTAAAATCGCTAAAAGTTTAGGGCTTTACAGAGGTTTTGAAAGGTTGTGAATGAAGAAGTTTATTGTGGATGGGATGCTGGGTAAAACAGGAAGATGGTTAAGGTTGATGGGATATGATACCCTCTATTTTAACACGAGCAGAAAGATAGAACTCTTAAGAATTGCGAGAAAGGAAGGGAGGATAATCCTGACGAGAGACAGAAAATTAGCACTTTCAAATCCTGATATCGTAGTATTAATTGAAGGTGAAGGAAGTATTAATCAGTTAAAAGAAATTATAGATAAACTCGTACTTAAACCAGCAGAGGAAAATATTTTCAGCAGATGTTCTCTCTGTAATATAATCCTTGAGATTAGAGAGAAAGAAGAAATAAAAACACTTGTCCCCGAATATATATATTCTACTAAAGAGAATTTTTCTCAGTGCCCTTCATGTAAAAGGGTATACTGGGAAGGAGACCACTGTAAAGAAATAAGGAAAACACTTGAAAATCTTTTAAAATGAGGGTAAAAATAGATAAATAAGTAGGAAAGAAATAGAATGGAAAACAATTTTGCAAAGTTTTTACTCATAATAGGGATATGTCTTATTATCTCTGCGGTCTTAATAGAAAAAGGCATAAAAATTCCTTTTGGGAGATTACCTGGAGACATAATAATAAAGAAGGAAAATTTTTCTTTTTATTTTCCTCTCGCAACAAGTATTATTATAAGCATTTTATTAACATTATTCTTTTCATTGATAGGAAGATGGAGGTGAATTATGATAGTTACAATAGTGGAGATTTATGTAAAGAAGGATAAGATAGATGATTTTATAAAGGCAACTTTAGAAAATCATAAAAATTCCATTAAAGAAGAAGGGAACCTCAGGTTTGATGTTTTACAGTGTCTTGATGACCCATGCAGGTTTACCTTATATGAAGTTTATGAAAGTGAAGAATCAGCAAAAGCGCATAAGAATACATCTCACTACCTTAAATGGAAAGAGACAGTTGAGAACTTTATGGCTCAACCCAGAAAAGGTATACCTTACAAAGTAATAGCACCCTTGGATAAATCACTGTGGTGATATTATATAAGAGAGGTAATCCCAAAATACAAGCCAAATAATATAAGAATAATTCCACAAATGTTCAATATCTTTATATATACTTTCTGGGAAATAATCTTTTTACTTTTTTCAATACTATAAGAGACAAAACTATACCATACAAGGTCTGCAAGTATATGTCCCATAAAAAAATAAATAAGTCCTTTTATCCCTATATTCCTTACAGAAAGTAAAAGTCCCAGCCCCACAGTTAACCACCATACAGTCCAGTATGGGTTGGCAATACTCATTGTTATACCCTGGAAAAACAGGATAATATAGGAATTAGAATTTTTCATTGATACATTAAGAGAGACCTTTGAGAGAGACCGGAGTATATTGATACCAAAATAAATGAGAATTAAAGCACCTGCTAAAGAGATGTACTTTATAACTACCTGATTGTTTAATATTTTCCCAAGTCCAATAACAAGAATACAAACCATAATAATCTCTAATAGTGCATGTCCCCCTATAATAATAGGACCTGCTTTTCTTCCATACTTAAAACTCTCTGCTATAGCCAGAGTTAAAAGGGGCCCCGGTGCCAATGCTCCTGTGAGTGCAATGGTAAAGGATAACCCAAAAATAGATACAAGTTCCATTTTTATATCTTATACTACTTGAATAATTTTTAAAAGTGCTTTACCATAGATTTCAACAGGGAGGTGATATGTCAAAAGTTCTTATAATATATTACTCTTCAACAGGGAATACAAGAAAGATGGCACATCTTATAGAAGAAGGCGTAAAAGAAGAAGATGTGGATGTTGAAGTAAAAAATGTAGAAAATGCGGAGATAAAGGACTTACTTTCTGTAGATGGAATTATCATTGGTTCTCCCACCTATTACGGAACAATGGCAGCACCTGTAAAGGAATTTCTTGACGAAAGTGTTGCAATACATGGGAAATTGGATGGAAAGGTTGGCGCTGCTTTTTCCTCTTCTGCAAATATAGGTGGTGGAAATGAAACAACTATCACAGATATATTAAACGCACTTTTAATCCACGGAATGGTTATACAGGGAGACCCTTCAGGTGGACATTACGGTGTTGTATCAATAGGAGTACCTGATAGTAGAGTAGAAAGAGAATGCAAGAGATTGGGAAGACGTGTTGCAAAACTTGTAAAAAAACTACATTCCTGATAATATAAGAAATAATTTTCAATGAAAAATAAAGGAGAAATTAATGGAAGAACATATTATATCAAAGGCAATTATTGAGACATATATAAAAGAACTCACTTCTTATCTGGATGTTGATGTTGCTATTGCAGGTGGAGGACCTTCAGGCCTTATATGTGCCTATTATCTTGCTTCTGTAGGGAAAAAAGTTGCAGTATTTGAAAGACACCTTAAGATAGGTGGTGGAATGCCTGGCGGGGGTATGATGTTTAATAGAATAGTGGTCCAGGAGGAAGCAAAAGAGATTATGAAAGAGTTGGGAATACGGATAAAAAGATACTCAGAGAATCTTTATACTGCAGATGCAATAGAGACAATTTCAGCTCTTACATTCAAGACCGTTAAAGCAGGAGCAAAGATATTTAATCTTATAAGCGTGGAAGATGTAGTAATAAGAGAAAAAAAGATAACAGGAGTGGTTTTAAACTGGACTGCTGTGGATATTGCTCATCTACATGTTGACCCACTTGGAGTTAAAGCAAAATTTGTTGTAGATGCTACAGGACATGACAGCGAAGTATGTAAAATAGTAGAAAGAAAATCAGGAGAGAATTTTAAGGTTATTGGTGAAAAATCAATGTGGGCGGAAAGAGGAGAAATAGCACTTATTGAAAATACAAAAGAGGTATACCCCGGACTTTTTGTATGTGGAATGGCTGCCAATGCAGTAGCGGGTTCTCATAGAATGGGTGCTATATTTGGTGGGATGCTCCTCTCGGGTAAGAAGGCATCTTCTCTTATTCTGGAAAAACTATAAATAAGGGTTTGACAGAAAAATTTTCTGTGTTATAATATATGAATGTATGGGCATATGAGAAATTAAAATGGAAAGATATACAGAGGTATTAAAAGCAGCAGGAGAAAAAACGAGGTTAAGGATAATAAGGTTATTACTGGAATCAAAGAGTCCTCTCTGTGTGTGTGAAATAATGGATTGTTTAGAAGAGACACAGACAAATATTTCAAAACATTTAAAAATTTTGAAATATACTGGAATAATAAAAGAAGAAAAGAAAGGGAAATGGGTTATGTATTCCCTCTCTCCTAACAAAGATGACTTTTTAATTTCAGTGATTAAAGCAATTAAATCTATTTCCTGTGATAAATTTAATAAAGAAATAAAAAATCTTAAAAAAAGAATGGAATTGAGAAAAAAAGGGATGCCTGTTGTGGGAATAAAGAAGGGAAAATGTTAAAAGAACTTATTGAAGGCGGACTTCTCGCTTTAAAGGACTATATTGCAGTTCATGTTTTAACCTGTCTTATCCCCGCTTTTTTACTTGCTGGAGGAATGGTAAGTTTTATTAATAAAGAGACCATTATAAATTATCTCGGAGAAAGGGTAAGCAAAGTAAAGTCCTTTTCTATATCTGCAATTTCAAGTTTTTTGCTCGCTGCCTGTTCCTGTACAGTCATTCCAGTGGCAAGTGGACTTTATTATACAGGAGCAGGAATTGGTGTTGCTTTTATCATACTCTGGGTTGCTCCATCTTCAAATATCCTATCTTTAATATATACAGGTAATATTATTGGAATAGATATTGTTATAGCAAGGGTGATGAGTTCTTTAATTATGGCATTTGTTGTTGGAAGTATTATGAGTTTTTTATTTAGAAAAGAACAGATTGAAACCGTCAGGTTAGATAAAGAAGATAAGAAAAAAATCATAGAAAAAAAATATGTAATACTTCTGGTATTAATCCTTCTTTCCCTTCTTATGCCAAATTATTTAGTTCAAAAAGGTCCTTACTGGAAGAAAATTATTGTATGGTTTATCTTCACAGTTGTTTCAGGAATTTATGCCTGTAAAAAACTTGAAAGAAAAGATATTGAAAACTGGCTTAGGGAAACAATGTATTTTGTTAGGATAATTTTTCCTCTTTTACTTGTAGGTGTTTTTATTGTAGGAATTATAGGAGAGATATTACCCAGGAACTGGATAGAAAAGTTTCTTGGAGGGAATAGTATAAGAGCAAGTTTTCTTGCTACATTGATAGGAGCAACTACATATTTTGCAACTCTTACAGAAGCACCTTTTGTTGATAAACTTATGAAACTCGGAATGGGAAAGGGACCTGCACTTGCATTACTTTTGACAGGTCCTGGATTGAGTTTGCCAAACTGGATAGCCATCTCTCGTGTTTTTGGAATAAAAAAAGCGGTTGTCTATGTAATAACAATTATAATCTGTGGAACACTTGTAGGTTGGATTACAGGTAATTTTATTTTAAAATAGAAAAGGGGTGAACTATGGAGATTTTAATAGTAGGTGCTGGCTGTCCTAAATGTCAGGCAGTAGAAAAGATTGTAAGAGAAACAGTTGAAGAAATGGAAATATCTGCGACTATTTCTCATCTGTATGATATAAAGCAGTTTGCAAAATATGGGGTGACGATAACCCCTGCGGTAGTGGTAAATGGCAAGGTTATCCTTGCAGGCAAAGTTCCTTCAAAAGAAGAAATTAAAAAACTTTTAATAGGCTAAAAGGGCGAGATAACATTTAATATTGCAACTAAAGTAGCAACAAAAATAGTTATAAGATAGAACGATAAGATATAAAGAAAATGAAACTTTTAATAGAAATAATTGGGCTCCTTAATGAAATGAGTCCCTATTTACTTTTTGGATTTTTGATTGCAGGGATATTGAAGGTTTTAATCCCTACAGAAAGAATTTATTATCATCTTTCGCCTTCTAACTTTTTATCTATCTTAAAAGCAACTCTTTTAGGTATACCTTTACCACTGTGTTCCTGTGGCGTTATTCCTGTGGCAACACATATTAAAAAAGAAGGCGCAAGTGATGGTGCTACGGTTTCTTTTTTGATATCTACTCCTACTACAGGGGTTGATTCAATTTTAGCTACATATTCACTTCTCGGGTGGATATTTGCAATAATAAGGCCTGTATGCGCACTTTTTTCAGGACTTTTTGCTGGAATTTTAGTAAATAGATATGAGGATAGAAAGAAACTTCCTAAAGAAAAAGACAACTATACCTGTATCTTCTGTGAAAATGAAGGATTGCATACACATTCTTTTTATGAAAAGATAAAAAGTGCCTTTAGATATGGATTTTTTGAACTGGTTGAAGACACAGGTAAGTGGATTTTAATAGGTATAATCATTGGCGGTATAATCTCAACTTTTGTACCAGAGGATATCGTCTCAAAATATCTCGGAAGGCAATTATACTCTTATCCGTTAATGCTTCTTATAGGTGTACCTCTTTATGTATGCGCAACTGGCTCTATACCTATAGCGGCTTCGCTTATAACAAAAGGTATGTCTCCTGGTGCAGGTCTTATATTCCTTTTTACAGGACCTGCAACAAATTCAGCCACTTTAATGTTTGTTGTAGGAAAACTCGGCAAAAGAAACTTTTTAATTTATCTTTTTTCAATAATTCTATGGGCAGTTATTTTTGGATTAATTATTGATCATCTTTGGGTTTTTCAATCGACTGGAATGATACATATCCACCAGAATAAAATTTTACCTCCACCGGTTAAGATTTTATCATCTTTTATACTCTTACTCCTTATATTGAATACTTTTTTTCCCAGAAGGAGTAAAGAACATAAAGATAGTTCCTGTTAATCCCATAATGGATGCATAGATAAATCCCCACCTCGCACCTATGGTTATCCAGAGAATTCCTACTATTGTACTGGAAAAGAAATCCCCTACCCCATTCATAACACCTAACAGTCCATAACCGGTCCCTGCTTTATCCTCTCCGATATAATCCCTGACAGCAACACCTTCTATTGTATCTTCCCAGGCAATAAACACACCTGCAAGTATAAAACAAAGAATAAACCATGTGATTGAAGGTATTGCTATTGCAAATCCAGCAAATGTGAGTACTGCTACTGCATATCCTGTGGCTAAATATCGTGTTCTGTTAAAGCGTATACTCAAAGCGCCTATAGGGTAAGAAGCAATGGCATATACGAAATTTCGTAATAGATAAAACAGTGTGGCATACCGTGCTGCTTCAAAAGTTCCAAGTATTCCCGCAAGAACTGTGTTGGCACGTAAAATCATAAGGGTAGGAGCAAAGTCAGCCATTCCGAATATTCCAACGGATAAAAGAAAAAATCTGAAACTGTAAGGCATATCCTTAATCGTTTTTGAGAATTGCATTTCTCTATTACCTTGACGATATTTCTCTTCAACAAGCAAAGACATTGATATTACAGAGAGGATACCGGGAATAAGTGTAATAAGAAAAATAAACCTAAAGATACTATCCTGACCCATACTGGCAGGCAAAAATGAATTTATAAAATGAACAATATTTTTATTGGAAGAAAGGTATGTCAGTATAGCAAATGCCGTAAGTGGACCTGCAATTGCACCTACTGTATCTGCTGCCCTATGGAAACCAAAAGCCCTACCTCTGTTCCTATCATCAACTGATTCTGCAAGCATAGCATCTCTTATGGGTCCACGGATACCCCTACCCAGCCATCCTACTACCCTGCCTAGAAGAATTAAAGGTAAAGAGAAAGCAAATACAAATAATAATATTGCTATGGCTGTCAAAGAATAACCGGATACAACCCACCTCTTGCGATTGGCTGTTTTGTCACCGATATATCCTGCAAGGAGTTTAACAAAACTTGATGTGGCATCTGCTACCCCTTCAATAAGCCCGAGAGAAGATGCTGATAATCCAATAGCCTGGATAAACTGTGGCAGGATAGAAGTTGCCATCTCATGACAGAAATCGCTTAAGAAACTCGTGAGAGAAAAACCAATAATATTTCTATTAAACCATTTATTATTCATTACTTTTTACTTCTTATACAACACTTCTTCTATTTCTTCTAATAGTTGAGTAATTGTGAAAACCTTAGGGTCAAGATATTCTTTTAACGATTTTGAGACCTCTCCATAACCCTTCAGTCGTTTACTTTCAATTTCACATACCATTTCCCATAAAGATGCTACTCTGCTTGATATAAGATTTTTTATTTCATACCTTTTCTTTTTTATATTTAATGTTTTCCCTATATCTTCTATTACCTTTTTAATTTTACCTGTAGATTCAACCACTCTGCTCTTTTCTTTTTCACTTAGGTTATTAACAATATCATATAAGATACTTTTTTTATCCGAAGTATTACACAAATTTTCTATATCATCTACAATTTCATTAAGAATTAAGAGTACTGAAGAAATAGAGTTCTTTTGTGCAACAGTAATTTTAATATCTTTTTCTTCCATATTATTACTCTTCGTCAAGTCCTTCCGCCTTTACAATTATATGCTTTTCTGAATGGGGAGGCAAAAGATGTTTTGGAAGGAAATAAAAACTGGCTATGGCTGTGGGAATAAGTGCACTTCCTATAACCACCATAACGAGGAACGAATACTGAAATTCTGTGATAATATTGTGCGTATATCCATATAAAGCAGAGATAGTCCCAAAGGTTAGACCGGTTGACATCAAAAGTGTGTAATACCACTGTTCTGAATAATCTTTTCTAAATATTCTTATTACAGGATACAATCCACATATTTTTGTTGCTACTTTTGCTCCTAACAGTAATAAGAAGATAAAAGGGGCTGAAAAAAGTGCAGGTATAGAAACAAAAGAACCAGCCCTGATAAAATAAAACGGAGTAAGAAAACCCACAGTAAGGGTTCTTAAACGTCTTATCCATATCCTGTTCTTAGTAGCAAACTCTGCAAGAACCATACCCGCTATATAAGCCGGAAGAACCGGTTCACTGCCAGACCATATAGCAAGTGTGCCGAGAGCGAAAAGGACAAAAGATACCCACTTTACTCTTATTGCTGCTGTTCTATTACCATATATACGGGTAAAAAAGTTTGTTAAAAATGGAAATACAGATAGTATAACAACCATTGATACAATAAAGATAATTGTTTTTATTGTAAAAGGAGAGAAAATTAGTCCTAATGCAATGACAGTTCCAAGGTCATTAATAAAGCAAGCACCGAGTATTCCTTTACCAAACTCTGTTTTATTAAGTCCTGTTTCAAGCATAACTGCATATACCACAGCCATGGAAGTCGTTGATAGTGCAACACCTGTTAACAAACTCGCTTTGAATCCCCACTTGAGAACATAATAAGCAACAGCAGAACATCCGATAAAAGGAGCAAGAAAACCAATGATTCCAACTACTATAACCTCTTTCCATTTCGTTTTTATTACCCCTGGGTCAAGTTCTGCACCTGCAAGGAACGTAAGAAATATCGCACCTGTTGATGCAAGAAATTTCAACCATTCAAAATTACTTCCTAAAGAATTAGGGCCAAAATAGTGGTTTGCTATGGTTCCTGCGATAATACCTATACAGATTTCAACGAGAGCAATAGATATTTTTATGTGGTAGGCAAGTATAGCAGATACAACTGCAAGGCATAGCCATAAAGATGTTGTAAAATAAATCTTTTCCATGGAGTTCTCCTTTTATACTTGTTTAGTAGGAGTTATCATCTTTGCTATAAGCAAAGCGGTTAAAAGGAGAACCCCATCTCCGTTATTATTATAACATAAAAGATGAAAAATCAAACAGTAAACTTTTTTTTCTTATGGATGTCTAAATTTACAGATACAGGAGGAGACGAATATGAAGATAAAATATTTAATACTGAATCTCATCTTATTTGTTTGTATTAATGTTTTCCCTCAGCAACTTCCCACTAAATTACTATTTCCTGAAGGCACTAAAGTATTCAGAGATATTGAATATGCAAAATCAGAAGGGGTGAAACTCCTAATGGATATCTACATCCCTGAAAGTGAAAAACCACTACCTCTTGTTGTGTGGATACATGGAGGAGGATGGAAGAGTGGAAGCAAGGAAAACTGTTATCCAGCAATGCGTCTTTTATCTTATGGATATGCTATTGCAAGTATCAACTATCGCCTCACAGGAATTGCAAGTTTTCCTGCACAACTGGAGGACTGTAAGTCAGCGATAAGATTTTTAAGGGCGAATGGAACAAAATATAATATAAACACCGAAAAGATTGGTGTATGGGGTGCTTCTGCAGGTGGGCATCTTGCAGCGCTTCTCGGCACAACAGGAGATATAAAGGACTTTGATAAAGGTTATTACATTGGATTCTCAAGTAAGGTTCAAGCCGTCTGTGATTATTTTGGACCTTCTTCTATTGGTGATATGATAGGAAAAACATCGGGAGGTAGTGGCAATTCACCGGAGGAATTAATTAAACTGCTTATAGGAAAAGAGCAAGATAATTTTAAAGAGAAAGCAAAAAGGGCAAGTCCAATAACCTATGTAAACAGTGCCTCTGCTCCGTTTTTTATTGTGCATGGGGAGAAGGATAATGTAGTACCTGTATCCCAGAGTGAAATGCTATATAATGCCCTTGTTAAGGCAGGCGTGGATGCACAATTATATATTATCAAAGGAGCAGGTCATGGAGGTCCTGAATTTATAAAACAGGATGTTATAGATAAGGTAGTTTCTTTTTTTGATAAATATATCAGATAAGAATATGAAGATAAGAAAAGTATTACTTATTGTATCAATTATAACTTTTCAAAAACTTTTATCTGGAGAGTTTATAGTACCATACGAAACTTCTACCTGGTCTATCTCAGAAACAGAGATTGATAGATATGTATTGGGTAGATTAAAAGAAAAAGGCATTGAACCAGCAAATCCCTGCTCAGATGAGGTATTTATAAGAAGGATATATCTTGATGTAATAGGAACACTACCAGAACCTGAAGAAGTGAAACAATTTTTAAATGATAGACACCCTGAAAAAAGGAAGATATTGATAGATAAACTTCTGGAAAGCGATACATTTGCTGACTACTGGTCTTTAAAATGGTGTGATATACTACGGGTAAAATCAGAATTCCCCATTAATCTCTGGCCCAATGCTGTTCAGACATACCACAGATGGATAATATCTGCTTTAAGAGAAAATATGCCTTATGATAGATTTGTGAGAGAACTTTTAACCTCCAGTGGGAGTAACTTCCGTGTACCACCTGTGAATTTTTATAGAGCAGTTCAGGGACGGGACCCAATCTCTATTGCAGGTGCAGTAGCACTTACCTTTATGGGGACACGGACTGAAAACTGGGATGAAAACAAAAAGAAAGAGATGGCTATGTTTTTTTCACGGATTGCTTATAAAAAAACAGATGAATGGAAAGAAGAGATAGTATATCTCAACCCTGCCCCTTCCGAAGAGATTACTGCTGTGTTGCCTGATGCTAAAAGAGTGAAAATCCCATCCGATGCAGACCCGCGTATCATCTTTGCTGATTGGTTGATAAGGGATGATAACCCTTATTTTGCTAAAAATATCGTTAATCGTATATGGTACTGGCTGATGGGTAGAGGAATTATCCATCCACCGGATGATATAAGAGATGATAATCCTCCTTCAAACCCTGAATTGCTTGCATATCTTGAAAAGGAACTGGTAAAGAATAATTATGACCTCAAACACATCTATCGGATAATACTTAACTCCCGCACCTATCAACAATCATTTATTCCCAAAAGTACACATCCTGATGCAGAAATGCTTTTTGCTTATTATCCTGTAAGACGGCTTGATGCAGAGGTGCTTTCAGACATTTTGTGTAAAATCGGTGGTACAGGTGAGGAATATATCAGCCGTATTCCAGAACCATTTACTTTTATTCCGAAGTATCAACGTAATATACTTCTTGCAGATGGAAGTATTACAGGACCATTTCTTGAACTCTTTTGTAGACCTTCCAGAGATACAGGGCTGGAATCTGAAAGAAACAATAACATAACATCCGCACAGCAGATGTACCTTTTAAACTCCAGTGGACTCTATAGAAAAATTCAATCAAGTGCTATTTTGAGAAGGATATCTATTCTGTCAAAAAGTAATCCAGAAGAGGCAATTAGAAATGGATATCTCCTGTTACTATCCCGGTATCCAACAGGTGAAGAGATAGATAAATGTAAAGGATATTCTCAAAAAGAAGGAATATCATTTAAAGAAGCAGTTGAGGATATAACATGGGCACTTATAAACAGCAAGGAATTTTTATACAGACATTAATAGGTAGAAAAATGAAAAAGACAGGTATATTAGCAGGGATAATAATCTTATTGTGTAATTTTCATTTATATGGAGACATCCATACAAAATCACAGGCAAAAGCAGTTATTCAGATATGGCTTTGGGGTGGTCCTTCACATCTTGACACTCTTGACCCTAAGCCAGATGCTGGACATGATTACTGTGGTCCGTTTGACAAAACAGTACAGACAAATGTTCCTGGAGTAGAGATAAATGCGATGTTGCCAAACCTTGCGAATATTGCAGATAAATACTCTATTATCCGCAGCATGACACACGGTATCAATGCCCATGAGACAGCTTCCTATGTTATGCAGACAGGTCAGCCAGCAGGAGAAAGAAATGTGTATCCGAGTATAGGTGCTGTTGTTTCTCTGTTCAAAGGATATGACTATGGTTATAAAGGTGTTATTCCACCTTATGTAATCTTAACCACATCTCAAGGCAGATTTTCAGAGGTGGGCTTTTTATCTTCAAAATATGAACCATTTGTTACAGGTGGAGACCCGAATAGAGAACCTTTTGCCGTTGAAGGTATTGTACTTGAAGGTCTCTCTGAAAAAAGACAGGAATACAGAAAAGAACTACTTGAGAACATAGATTCTTTCAGAAAGTACCTTCCTTCAAGTAAAGAATTTGAAAATTTTGATAGGACAAGAACACAGGCATGGGAGATGATAGAAGAAGGGAAGAAGATTTTTGACCTGTCTTCAGAGCCCGACGAGATAAGAGATAGATATGGAAGAAATACATTTGGACAGTCCTGTCTTATGGCAAGACGTCTTGTAGAAAATGGTGTGGTATATATTACCATTAACTACCAGGGCTGGGATACCCACAGCCAACATTTTCAAACAATGAGACAGAAACTTCCAGAGTTTGATAAAGGGTTATCAGCGCTCATTCAAGACCTTTCTGACCGTGGACTTCTTGAGACCACAATTGTATGGGTATCAGGAGAGTTTGGAAGAACCCCAGAGATTTCATGGGAACCACCATGGAATGGAGGAAGAGGACACTATGGTAACTGTTTCTCTGTTCTGGTCGCAGGTGGTGGGTTTAAAGGGGGATGTATTGTTGGATCTTCTGATGAAAAAGGAGAATATGTGAAGGAAAGACCTGTTTATCCCCAGGACCTGTTAGGGAGTATTTATTATCTACTCGGTATTGACCCAGAAAGAACATTTCCTGATGAATATGGCAAGAATTTAAGAATCCTGCCACCTATAGAAAAAGGGGAAGGAAAGGGACTTTTATGGGAGATAATGGATATAAAAAACTGATTCTTTTTCTGTACATTTTATTCGCCTTAAAAGTATATCCACAGGCAATGGAACGTGAACTTTCTATCGGATATGTCTATCCTGCTGGTGGTCAGCAGGGGTCTGTAGTCCAAGTAACTGTAGGCGGGCAGAACCTCAGGGATGTTTCAGATGCCTATATAACAGGTGATGGAATTACTATAAAGAAAGTAATACATATTCCACCTCTTAATGCGAGACAGAGGCAGGAACTTCAGAGAAGGATTAATGATTTAAGAAGGAAATATAGAGGACTACCTCCAGAAACATCATCTTCTACAACTCCAGAAGAACCTATAACTTTTCCTCCGCATCCATTGCTACAAAACCTTGATAACTTAACACCAAAAGAGATTGAAAAGGTGGTAGAGATTTTTATTATGCCTTTTAGACGGATTCAGAGGAAAACCTCCATCCAGGAGATGGTGCTTATTGATATGGAAATTCTTCCTTCGGCTACACCGGGCAACAGAGAAATACGGCTTCTAACACCGAGGGGTATGACAAACCCACTCTATTTTCAGGTAGGGACGATACCTGAAGCAATAGAGGAAGAACCCAATGACCCCAATATAGAAGGACTACTCATTTATAATATCCCTGTGGTCTTCAATGGTCAGATTATGCCTGGTGATGTGGATAGGTTCAGGTTTTATGGACGTAAAGGACAGAACCTTGTAATTGAAGTTAATGCGAGAACACTTATTCCCTATATGGCAGATGCAGTCCCTGGCTGGTTTCAAGCGACATTAGCCCTTTATGATTCAAATAATAAAGAGATAGTATATATTGATGACTACAGGTTCAGTCCGGACCCTGTTATATTGTTTAATGTCCCCAAAGATGGCGAATATACTGTTGAGATAAAAGATGCCCTTTACCGTGGAAGAGAGGACTTTGTATATCGGCTTTCCATCAGTGAAAAACCCTTTATTACTTATATATTTCCACCAGGTGGCAAAGAAGGAGATAAAGCAGTTGTTTCTGTCTATGGTGTAAATCTTACTGAAAAGTATCTTACCCTTGACACATTACCGGGTCCCTTTATAAGGAAAGTTTTTCTTTATAATAATGATGGANATTCAAATCCTGTCTTATATGCATTAGATAATCTACCCGAATATACTGAAGATAAACCAAATAATTCAATAACCGACGCTGAATATATTACACTGCCCCGGACAATAAACGGAAGGATTGAAAAACCTGGTGATGTTGATGTTTATAAAATTGAGTGTTCTACTGGATTTGAACTTGTTGCTGAGGTTTACGCCAGAAGATTGAATTCACCCCTTGATTCACTTTTACGGATTATAGATAGTTCAGGTAATATCCTTATATGGAATGATGATAACCCTGATAAAGCATCAGGACTTACTACACACCATGCGGACTCATATATTCGTTACAAGATACCAAAAGATGGAACATATTTCATTCAGATATCAGATGCGCAAGGTCATGGTGGAGAAGAATATATATACCGACTCAGATTAAGTAATCCATCCCCAGATTTTACAGTAATGATTACCCCTTCTACCATAAACATACCTGCAGGTAGTTCTATACCCTTTGATGTTCACATCATAAGAAAAGATGGTTTTAATGGACCGGTGGAGATATTTCTTAAAGACACTCCTGATGGATTTGTCATTTCAGGAAATAAAATACCCTCTGGAAAAAACTTCATACGGATGACAATTACTGCACCGATTACAGGAGGGTCTTCTGTTATGAAAATAAATATGGAAGCAAGGGCTATTATCAATGATGTAGAAGTAGTCAGACCTGTAATCCCTGCAGAGAATATGATGCAGGCATTCGGACCAACACATCTGGTTCCTGCTGAAACATCTTTTCTTGTAGTGTTAAAACCCAGTTTCAGGGCAGTTTCAATGGCTCTAACAGATACTGCCCCTCTAAAAATTTCAAAAGGCAAAGATATACAGATTCAAGCAAAAGTTCCTTTTCGTATGTCTGCAGAGGAGATTATTTTAGAATTAAAAGAACCAGCGGAAGGAATATCTATTGAACACACAGAAATTAAAAATGGACTTCTTCTTTTTATATTGAAAACAGATAGTAATAGAGTTAAGGAAGGACTTGCTGACAATTTAATAATTGAGGTCTTCACCAATTCACCAGTAGGTCCACCGGATGAAAAGGGGAGTAGAACAAAGCAGAAGGTCTCAAGGGGCTTTTTGCCTGCTATTCCTTTTGAGATTATATAAAAACAGGTATAGCCGATGAAACATTTCTCTTTTAAAATTGCAGGGTTACCGGTCTCTATAAAAATTTCCCATTTTTCAGGAAAAGATGGGACAGACGAGTTCTATATAGCCATTTATCCATACAAAATAGCAGATTTTATAACGCAGACAGAATGGATATATCGTGCATATATGCAAACACTTAAACATATAGGTATTGAGCTTGAAACTGCTGTATTCTGCCGACTGTTTTTTAGTGATATTGTCAACCAGTGGAGTGTTTTTGAAAAGACATTATTTTATTCAAGTATATACCAAAATTCTATCTGCAGTGTATCAGCCATCTGCCAGCCACCTGGACCTGTGGCAAAAATTTCTTTCTGGGCATACCACATAGATGGTAAAAATAATCCTCTTGATAAAACCAAGGATGGCAATTCACTTATTTTGAAACGAGATATTCTTACACACTACTGGACAACAGAATTGGTCTATCC